>JBGQIR010000113.1:0-6316 GCA_041498535.1 Methylomirabilis sp. (SeqCode) | reverse complement strand
ATCGCGCGGCATGCGAACGAATTCCCTCCGGTTGTCCGCAAGCGCATTACGTACCCCGAACTGGTGCCCTTCGATATGGAGCGACTCAAACGGCTGGCAGCCGAGCAGAGACCGGTTTTGCCTCCGAAAGTTTTCATCCCTCGGCCAATCACCCTTGCCCGATCGGTTATCACGGTGGATGGGCGAGACGTGGGCGCCCTTCGGCGCGCCCTGGCCTCGGTTGCCGATATGATCATCATCAACGGCAAGGAGCTACTCGGGGCCGACCGCCTCGACGCGCAACGGGAGGTGGTCCGGATCCTTTACCAGGCGGACCGATCGGGTAAGGTCATCGCCCTGCAAGCCGACCTGCATCGGCCCAAAGCCGAGCGGGACCTCCAGGAACTGCTCGGCGCGCTCGGCGCCAAGGTCCAGGCGGTCATCCTTCCCTCGGTGGAGCAACCTGCTCTGGTTCGCCGCACGGATGGCCTGCTGACAGAGATCGAGCGAGAGCTGGGTCTGCCGGTCGGCAACATCGGTCTGGGCGCACGCCTCAGCAAGCCGGAGGCGATCGAGCGCGACGGCCTCGCCATCGCCACGGCCAGCCGGCGGATGATGTGGCTCTTGCTGGATCTCCCGCCTGGGCAGCCAAAGGAGAGCCCAACCGATCCGAGCACCAAAGGGTATTACTACTATCACTCCGCGCTTATCGCGGCCACGGCTGAGGCCGACATCGATGCCATTGACGGCTTCAGCGAGCCTGCTGAGACAGAGGCGGAAACCCTCTTTGCAGCCAACCTGGGGTTCCACGGCAAGCTGGTGACCGTGGAGCAGGCGGCGCGTGTAGACGAAATCATGAATCCGCCACGCGCCGGTGACCGGCCGGCCGGCCCGAACGACCCGAACTGGGGGGCCTACAGGGCACGCTGGATCAACTCCATGGAGCGCGCGCTGGAGATCCTGGAGCTTTACGCCACTGCGGACCAGGAGCGCAACCTGGGAGCAGTGGCCTACAATGATCCGGTGACCAATCAACCGGAGCTGGTCGATGCTGCGACGGCGCGCATCTACTACCGCCAGTTGGAGCGGGCGCTGAAGGCCAAGCGACTCACCGCCGAGGAGGCCACACGGTACATTACGGCTCGCGAGCGGCTGCTCCTGGCCCTCCGACCTGGCGGCACCGAGCACACCGGCACGGCGCTCTTTCCTGGCCAACGGCTGATGGGGTACGCCGTTCCAGTCCGCGACTGGATGGTGCAGGCATTTGCGAAGGTCTCGGGTGACCGGAACCGGTACCACCTCGACAGGCCGTATGCTGAGGGATCGCGCTTCAAGGGCCTGGTGGCGCACGGCCTCTGGACGGTCTCCAATCTGGTGGCGAGCCTCGGGTGGCTCATTCCAGGTTATACGCTGGAGTCGCTGGAAGCCGACTTCAAGGCGCCGGTCTACTTCGCCGACACCATCACGCCGGTGATCGATGTCGAACAGCTCCTCGACCATGGCAGGGGGCGGGTCCGTTTGAGTGGTCTCAACCAGGACGGGAAGGTGGTATGCGCGGGGACTGCGACCATCAAGCCGCGGGCCGCGACTCACGCTGCTCCGGCTGCACTCGAAGATCTGACCTGGCTCAAGGGGTGGGCGCAGGATGTCACGGCCTCAATTCCGGCGAATATCCACGACTTTACCGACCCCCGCAGTTCACGCCGGCAGACCTTTTCCAAAGCCATCAGCGAAGACCTCGTCCGGGCAACACGGGCGCTTTTTGGTGGAGTTGACTCGGATCGCGTGAGTTCGCTTCTCGCCTTGGGAACGATGGCGATGACCTCGGCGGAGAGTTCTCCCGGGCATCTGCTGCTGAGCGCGAAGTTGATCGAGATCGGAGGGCCGATTCAGGGCGGCGACGTGCTGACCATGACGGCGACCGTACCGCCGCACGATCAGATCAGGCGGTCTCAGAAAGGCAAAGGTCAACCGATTGTTCCGGTCGAGATCGAGGTGAGAAACCAGCACGGCACCATGGTCTTGCGCGGCCAGGTCGTCAAGCTGATGGAGTAAGTGATTTCCGGAGGACGATGAACACTATGTCCCCGAGGAAGATGTTCTATGATCTCTAGGGAGGGCACGTCGCGCCAAGATCAGGGGCCGATCCGTGGCCGGGGCGCGGCCGGGAATCCACCAAACCGGTTCGAGAAGCTTTCGTATCAGCGCGACCAGGATTGGAGCGAAGCGGGAGACCCCGCACCTGCAACGCAATTCCTGAAAGATCCATCCCGGTCGATCATCACATACAACGACAGCCCTGATGTCGGGTTCGATGCGAGTGTCAATCCTTACCGGGGCTGTGAGCATGGCTGCGTGTACTGCTATGCGCGTCCCACGCACGAATACCTTGGCTTCTCCGCAGGCCTCGATTTTGAGACGAAGATCCTCGTGAAGGAGAACGCGCCGGACCTCTTGCGGCGGGAGCTGTCCTCCACGAGTTGGAAGCCGCAAGTAGTCGCCATCAGCGGTGTGACCGATCCATATCAGCCAGTCGAGCGCCGTCTGGGGCTTACGCGATGGTGTCTCGAGGCGTTCCTTGAGTGTCGCAACCCCGTCGCCATCGTCACCAAGAACTACCTCGTCACCCGGGACCTGGACGTGCTTGCTGGGCTCGCTCGGTACGAGGCGGCCGCCGTGTTCCTCTCCATTACGACGCTCGATGGCAACCTGGCCCGCATCATGGAACCTCGCACGTCCCATCCTTCCCAGCGCCTTGCCGCAATCGAGGCCCTGGCGCAGGCTGGAGTGCCCGCAGGGGTGATGGTCGCGCCGGTCATCCCGGGCCTGACCGATCACGAATTGCCCTCAATCATCGCTGCGGCGGCCCGGGCGGGAGCGAGGTTCGCGGGCTATGTCCCGCTCAGGCTGCCTCATGGTGTGGCACCCCTGTTCGAGCAATGGCTGATGCAGCACGTGCCCGAGAGAAAAGCCAAGGTGCTGAATCGGATCCGCGCGATCCGAGGCGGCAGATTGAACGACCCCAACTTCGACTCGCGAATGACAGGCGAGGGAGAGTTCGCCAAGCAGATCGCGGCGATGTTCTCCCTTGCCTGCCGGAAGGCGGGGATGGACGGGAGAGGGCCGAATCTCTCCACGGCAGCATTCCGCCGACCGGCGAGTACTGCCCAGCTTTCACTCTTCGAGTAGGCCTACTGATCGCTCCGCCGGCAAGCAAGAGTTTCTCGACTTCCTGCCAGACCCGCGATAACATACCGAAGCTATGAAACCCCGCTGGTTTGTCCGAGGCGACATCGACGGCTTCTTCGGCCTCTTCATCGACAATCTACTCCAACTCATGCTCATCGCTGTGCTGGGCAAGTTCGTCTGCGGGTTTCCGTCCGACCTGATCACGGGGCGTATCTTGCCTGGAGCGGCGGTCTCGATCCTGCTCGGCAACATCTTTTACGCGTGGCAAGCAAGGCAGCTCATGCTGAAGACGGGCCGCGACGATGTGACCGCGCTTCCTTATGGGATCAATACTCCGAGTCTCCTTGCGTACGTGTTCCTTATCATGGGCCCCTTATATCAGGAGACGAAGGATCCAACGCTGGTGTGGCAGGTCGGGCTGTTCGCCTGTCTGGTGAGCGGGCTCATCGAGACGGCCGGCGCCTTCGTCGGAGATTGGTTGCGGCGCCACACCCCTCGCGCAGCGCTCCTGTCTGCTCTAGCCGGGGTGGCCATCACGTTCATCGCCATGGGCTTCATCTTCCAGATCTTCGCGTCCCCTGCGATTGCCATCCTGCCCATGATGATGATTCTCGTCACCTATGCGTCGCGCATCAAGCTGCCCTTGGGGTTCCCGGGTGGCCTGGTCGCGGTCCTGACGGGGGTGGCCCTGGCGTGGCTCCTACGGGCGTTGGGCTTTCCGTACTTCCAACCCTCTGCGGAATCGTACACCGTGGCGTTCTACCCGCCGGTTCCGGTGCCGGGAGATCTGTTTGCCATGCTGACCAGCGCGACGGGCTGGAAGTACATGGCAGTTATCTTTCCGATGGGCCTCTTCAACGTGATTGGGTCGCTGCAAAACCTCGAGAGCGCAGAGGCTGCAGGGGACCGCTACGAGACCAGACCTTCGCTGCTGGCGAATGGGATCGGCAGCCTTGCGGCCGCGCTGTTTGGCAGCGCATTCCCGACCACGATCTACATTGGGCATCCTGGCTGGAAGGCGATGGGGGCACGAGCCGGGTACTCCGTTCTCAACGGGGCAGTCGTGACGCTCTTATGCCTGCTCGGCGGGATCACCCTCGTGCTCAAGATTGTCCCGCTCGAGGCGACCCTTGGAATTCTGCTCTGGATCGGCATCATTATCACTGCTCAAGCCTTCCAGGAGGTGCCCAAACAGCATGCCCTGGCCGTGGCCTTCGGCCTGATCCCTTCGCTGGCGGCCTGGGCGCTCTTGATCGTTGAGACGAGCCTTCGCGTCGCGGGGAAGAGCCTCTTCGAGGTGGCCCCCGCCTTCGGCAGCGACTTCTACATTCGCGGTGTTATTGCCTTGAACCAAGGATTCCTGCTCAGTTCGATGGTCCTCGCTGCCATTCTGGTCTTCGTCATCGAGCGTGAGTTCTTGAAGGCCGCGTACTGGGCATCGGCTGCCGCGGTGCTGTCCATGGTTGGCTTGATCCATGCCTATCACCTCACCCCGTCTGGCGTGCACAACAAGTTTGGGGTCATCGCGGCCCCCCAGTTCGCCATCATGTATGGGTTGAGTGCGGCTTTCCTGGTTCTGCTCGAGTGGGTAGGGCGCATGGGCAAAGGCTCGCCGCCTAGAGAGACAGGTCTTGACCAAACGTCTGTCCCCACATCGCCGTAGCTGAGCGCCTGGTCCCCGTAATTCACTTCCCAGGGTACGGATTCTCTGATACGCTTGGGCGCGTGGGCATGGGCTTTTCCTCGATGGGCCTGCTTCAAGGAAGTGATCAACCAGCGGGCAAGAAGGGGAAGGCGAAAGGCATACCAGGGGACGATTCATTTGCTCGCCGGTCTGAGGCGACGTTATATCGGCAGAAGATCCGCTGTGTCCATCCTTACGGCACACAAGATCCTCATCACGACTGCAATCATCTTCTTTCTCTTCTATGCGGTCTGGGAGATCCGGAACTACCCTGACCCTGGTGGCATGTGGGCACTTCTCCGTGGCACTGTATCAGCCGTTGCCGCGTGCGGGCTCGGCATTTATCTCAGGGTCTTTCTCAAATCACTGAGGCTTCGGTGACCCCCTCATCCTGGCCTTCTCCCCTCTGGGGAGAAGGTGTGGTTGGGGGGAGAGAGATGGGCTGAGGGTTATCGCGTGAGAAGTTGTCAATAAGAAGGAGGGCTGGCCATGGCGGGTAGGAATGTGGAGCTTCTGGAAGACGGCGATTTCGCTACAGTGGTGATGAACCGTCCAGAGCGGCGCAATGCGCTCTCGCAGGATCACATGGTGGAGTTGATCGATGCCTTTCGGACGGTGGGCGCCGGTAAATCCCGAGGAGTCATCCTGGCCGGAGCCGGTCCCATCTTTTGCACTGGCCACGACTTCGCCGACATTCTCGGACGCGGTTTAGGTGCAATGCGGACTCTTCTGGCGACCTGCATCGAGCTGATGACGGTTCTCCAATCAATTCCCCAGCCGGTAGTGGCGAAAGTCCACGGGCTGGCCACCGCAGCCGGCTGCCAGCTTGTCGCCTCCTGCGATCTGGCGGTGGCATCAGAAACCGCCTCCTTTGCCACTCCCGGAGGCAAGGGAGGATGGTTCTGCACGACGCCGATGGTGGCTGTCAGCCGTTCCATTAGCCGGAAGTGGGCGCTCGAGATGCTGATGACGGGGGATCCCATCGACGCCAAGACGGCCGCTGCCTGGGGACTAGTCAACAAGGTTGTCCCCGCCGATCGCCTGGACGAAGAGACTCGATTGCTGCTTGAACGGGCCACGCGCGGCAGCGGCCTTTCCAAAGGGATCGGCAAGCAGGCGTTCTACGCGCAGATCGACATGGATCAGCCGAAGGCATACGCCTACGCGATGGAGGTTATGGCTGCGACGGCCCTGACTGAGGACGCGCAGGAAGGGATGCGGGCGTTCGTGGAGAAGCGGAAGCCGACGTTCAAGGACCGGTGATTGACAGGTGTGGGGCAGGGCTTGCCCTGCACACGAGGGGCGCAGCAAGCAGCGCCCCTACCGAAGGACGGGGTTAGCGCTCGCGCTCGAATGCGAGAGTTGCCGCCAGGTGGATCAAGGTCCGGACCATGACGCCGATCACGCCCTTCGGCTGATAGCCGCGTTCCTTCTCCTGGAGTGACGTGCCGTTGATGTCCAGGT
>JBGQIR010000112.1:0-6331 GCA_041498535.1 Methylomirabilis sp. (SeqCode) | reverse complement strand
GCCACCCGTGACCCTCAAAGCAGGGGAGGCGTTCCAGACCAAGCCTGGTGAAGTGCACAATGTGAAGAACGCCAGCCCCACCGCACCAGGGAAGGCGCTCGCCTTCTACGTCGCCAAGAAGGGCGCACCGCTCGCAGACCTCTCTATTCCGGTGAAGTAGGGAAGTCCGTCGCTCGGCCGATCGGGCAACGTCTCGCGCCCTATCGTACTTCCGCACCGACGTGCTGGACGAAGGGCGTCGAAGATCACATAGGGACCCGCCGCCTGAGCGGCGATTCCGGAGTCCCTGGTCCACGACGACAAGGCTAGGGAGGATGACAGGCGCGGAACTGCTCAGATTTGGGGTGATCACTGGGCGTGAGGAAGTGTACGCTCAAGGGGGGTCGGCCATGAGAAAGCGCTGTCAACACTGGGGAGGAATCAGTCTTCTGGTGATGGGAATCGAGCTGCTCCTGGCGTCCACCGACGTGAGGGCGGAGACCCTGAAGTGGCGGCAGAGTCAGCACACCACCAAGACGGAGTCGATCTTCCAGGTCGGCGACGTCCCCGACCACATCGTCGGGGTGGGGGAGGGCGGTGGCCTGGCGTTCTTCGAGAACGGGGAGTTCGCGACCTTCTCGTCGACGTACGCGGTGGACTACACCAACGGGAGCGGCGCGCATTGGGCGTATTCCCTCTACACCTTCGAGGATGGCTCCGGCTTCGTGACCAAGGAGCAGGGCACCACGGCGGCTCAGCAAAGCGGGAAGATCTCCGTGTTTAAGGGGACGTTTTCCTTTATCGAGGGGCGCGGCCGGTTCAAGGGGGTCCAGGGGAGCGGGTCCTACACTGGGAGGCGCCTTGCGCCCTTGGCTGCTAGAGCCGAAGGCTACCGTGATTTCACTGCGACCTATACTTTGCCGTAATTGACTGAACCTTCAGGCCTACCGATGAGAGGGTCTCGGAAACGAGCCCCTCGTCCCAAAGGCGTCCGTCATCAGAGATGGGCGCCTTTATTGTTACCCAGCTTTCCCCTTCCCCACGGAGCTGCCCGACACAATCCGGAGGGAGCAGTGCTTGCTGCTTCAACCTGAAGAGCTACACTCCAGGGTTGGAGGGCAAGAGGTCTTGAATCTGGTTGCGCGGGGGCTGCGTTTTTCGGTGCAGTTTTCGCCGTTGTGCTTCAACTTTCCAATGCAAGTGTCCTACACTATTGAATTATCACTGGGATCGTCTGAGCCATGGATCTGCGTATCGAGGTTCGAATCCTTTCCCCCAAGCCACCCTCTTGGATTCACTCTCCTTGACATCCTTTCGTGCCTCGCTTACACTGGAGTTCAACTAATTAATCAGTTCGCCCGTTGAAAGGAGGTGAGACCCATCGGCAGGAAACCAATACACCCTATGACAAAGGTCGTTTCTGCGCTGACGGCGAGGACCCAGCTCGGGGCGATCATGCAGCGAGCGAGAGAGAACCAGGAGCGATTCATCGTGAATCGACGCGGCGAGCCGCAGGTGGTGATCCTCTCGGTCGAAGACTACTTCCGGAACGTGGTGAAGCAACCCGCGAGTCTGATTCGGCTCCAAGAGGAGGCAAAGAAAAGGCGCCTCGACAAGCTTTCGATGAACGCGATCGACCGGGAGATCCGCCGCATCCGGAAGGCCCAGCACCGTGGCGGCGCCTGAACTCCGTGCCGTCCTCGACACGAACGTCGTCGTGTCGGCGGCGCTCAAGCCCCACAGTCTCCCCGCCGCGATTGTCTCCGCCGCGACCGCACGGCTCTTTCCGCTCTGCCTCTCCGACGCCATCCGAGACGAGTACCAGCGCGTGCTCACCCGAGGGAAGTTTGGGCTCCCTCCGGACCGCGTCTCCCGTTTTCTCGCGGACCTCGAAGCGACCGCACGGAAGGTCACGTCCACAGAGAGACTTGCTGTCACCCGCGACTCGGAGAATAACAAGTTCCTCGAGTGTGCGGTGGAGGCGGACGCGTCCTACCTCGTCACTGGCAACACCCGACACTTCCCCCACCAGTTCAGGACCATTCGGGTGGTCACGCCCCGCGAGATCTTTGCCCTCCTCGTCGAGCGGTTGGCCAGATAGACAACCGGATGGAGCGCGCAGACCTGCCGTCACCTCGGTGCTCCTTCCTAAAAGCCTGCGAATACCACGAGTAACAGTCAAGAGACGGTCGCGAGACCGTCTATCCTGTTGAGTGTCGAACGTCATCTACTCCCAGCAGCTATTCGTAATGATTGGAATCAACAGGCTCGCTCGGTTTTTCTCCGGGTGAGCCTTTTTCGTTGTCAAGGGGCAAGGTTGCGCTGACGATGCGGGTGGTTGCATGCCTTCCGCAAAGATGCCGAGGATAGTACGAATCAATGGAGCGAGGTCACTCTCACCTGCTATGATGGAGGGGCAACGAAGGGAGGCCCTACGCGGAGGCTATGCCGGACAGACACTGGAAGGACTCGAGCAGGCTAAGGCTATCACCAGAGCGGTCGGATCTGCCACGAGCACGAACCTTGTGTTCTCAGGTTGAGATGGCCGGGAGGTAATGCTCATATGGACATCGTGTCACACGGGCTCTGGGGCGGTATCGCCTTCGGAAGAAACAACCGGCGCAACTTCTGGCTGGCGTTTTTCTTTGGCATCCTCCCGGATCTGTTTTCTTTCGGTCCCTTTTTCCTCGCCACGTTCCTCGGCCTTGCTGAACGTCCGCACTTTTCTCAGGAACCTCCTGACCCTTCGCTCATCCCGGCGTACGTCCATCGAGCGTATAGCGTCACGCACAGTCTGGTCGTCTTCTTGTTAGCGTTCGCGCTCATGTGGGTGGTGTTCCGGACGCCGATCTGGGAGTCCTTCGCCTGGGGGCTGCATATTATCTTTGACATCTTCACACATTCCTATCGATTTTTTCCCACTCCGTTTCTCTGGCCGATTTCGGATGTCAAGGTCAACGGCTGGCCGTGGGGGATGCCGGCCATTTTCATCCCCAACGTGATCCTGCTCGCCCTGCTCTACGCCTGGCGCTTTCTCCGTCAGCGGAGAGTGCCGAATCGTTGATCGCAACCTTTCCTCCAACGGTAGGATGCGTCTCGGCAGCCCGAAAACCCCGGGTCGATCCGGGGTGTTTGAATGTTTACCTTCGGAAGACGCACAGTCGTTGGCCCGGCTTCGGGCCATTGCGGAGGGTAGAATCCATCGAACGCCGCACAGCGTCTAAGAGGGTAAGGAGTCTTACACGTGCCATGGATCGATCTGAAGGCCGACGCGTGGGGGACATTTACCGGGTGATCCGCGGCGAAATGGTTTTGAGATCCGAGAGTTCAGGGAGGCTCACATGCTGATCCGACATGCCCCGGATATTAAAACGTCGGAGATCACGGACTTTCACCTTTACCTGAACCGGCGGTCGTTTCTGCTGGGGATGGCGGCCTTAGCGCTGGCGCCGTCCATGGCGGCTGCTGCGGCAGCGCCAGCCGGTGAACACCTCAAGGCGACCCGCAACGAGCGGTTCACGGTGGAGGATCCCCCGACGACGTTCGAGAGCATCACCACCTACAATAACTTTTACGAATTCGGCACGAACAAGGATGACCCCGCTCGGCTTGCGCATATGCTCAAGGCCCGCCCCTGGACAGTCCTGGTCGATGGGCACGTGTCGCGCCGCAAGCGGTACGACGTCGATGAGCTCGTGCGGCTCTTCCCACTGGAGGAGAGGGTATACCGCCTCCGCTGCGTCGAGGGGTGGTCAATGGTGATCCCGTGGATCGGGTATCCGCTGGCTTCGCTCATCAAGCGGGTGGGACCGACGAGCAAGGCGAAGTTCGTCGAGTTTACGTCGCTCCTCGATCCTCAGCAGCTCCCTGGGCAGCGGCAGGGCTTCCTCAGCTTTTCGTCCCTGGAGTGGCCCTACGTCGAGGGCTTGCGGCTGGATGAAGCACTTCACCCGTTGACGTTGTTGACCTTCGGGCTGTACGGGCAGGTGTTGCCGAACCAGGACGGGGCCCCGATCCGCGTCGTTGTGCCGTGGAAGTACGGTTTCAAGAGCGCAAAGTCGATCGTCCGGATTCGCTTCGTCGCCGAGCAACCCAAGACCACATGGGAAAAGGCGGCGCCCAAGGAATACGGCTTCTACTCCAACGTGAACAGTACCGTCGATCATCCTCGCTGGAGCCAGGCGACCGAGAGGCGCATCGGTGAGTTCAGGCGGCGGAAGACGCTCATGTTCAACGGATACGAGGACCAGGTGGCATCGCTGTACGCCGAGATGGATCTCAAGAAGTACTACTAGTGCCGTTCCAACTTGTTGCGGCTAATGGCAGAGAGGTGTGCAGCACAAACGTCTCTTTCACCGAAACCTCGCTGTTTCGGCGTAAATAGTTGGAACGGCACTAGCCCCATGTCCCGTCGGACTCGCATCATCGTGAAGGGCGCGATATGGGGCGTTGCGCTCCTGCCTCTTCTCACGCTGTTCTATCGCTATTCCACCGATCGACTCGGGCCCAATCCGATCTCGTATGCCACCAACCTGCTAGGCGATATGACGCTCAGACTCCTGCTCGCAACCCTGGTGTTGACCCCACTCCGGATGACGTTCAAGATCTCCTGGCAGATGAGCTTGCGGCGCCTGCTCGGGTTGTTTGCGTTTTTCTATGCCTGCCTCCATTTTACAATCTGGATTGCGGTGGACCATTTCTTTGACTGGAACGAGATGATGGCCGATGTCGTGAAGCGGCCCTATATCACGGTCGGTGTTCTCGCGCTGACCCTGCTGATGCCGCTGGCCGCCACCTCCACAACACGCATGATCAAGCGGTTGGGTGGGAAGAACTGGCGACGCTTGCACAAGCTGGTGTACGTCATCGGCGTGCTGGCCGTGCTGCATTACCTGTGGCTCGTGAAGAAGGGCGTGAACGATCCCTTCGTGTATGCCGGCCTGCTGGCCATCTTGCTCGGTGTCCGCCTCTTCGACTGGGCTCGACGCGGTGCCAGGAGCTGTCGACAGCCCATATCTCCCACAAATAGGCTAGTAGCGATTGCGCCTTCCGTTCCCCCGAAGCCTTAAAGCATTGAGTTGTCCCGGTCCCAGCATTTCCACCCAAAGATGCTGAGCCCCTCCACCCTAAGCCTGCACCCCTCCGGTCCACGAGGTGGCCCGCACTCTGCCTCTCCCTCATCGGCGTCCTGGAGGAGCGAGAGCTACGCGACCGCTTCGGCGCGGAGGACGAAATACTGCCGGAGGGTTCCCCGATTCGTGCCACGATTCGCCTAATGCGGTGTTGCAACTGGCGGAAGCTTTCTCCCAAATGAAGTCGGCCGGTGCAGATTTGTGGTTGTAACCTACACTGCCATCCCCTTCAATACGGCTCCCAAAAAAGCTTGACACCAGGGGAAGGCGTAATAGAAAATGGCCGTCACAGGTGAGCGTGATGGGTCCAAAATGACGATAGGCATGTTGCCATCTCTCGCAATCGTCGTCGGCGCACTATTTAGCTCAACGCCCTCCCGGGTGGAACTCGGCCTGAGAGGGCGTTGGTATTTCGGTTGGCCTGTCACGTTCCCTATTATTTAAGGTGGCCACAGTTTCCTGGGAGGATCAAATGTGACAGTGGCCAGTTGTGGGTCTGACATGACGCTGTCTTTCCCTTTCTGACCCCTGGTACTCTTATACCTGCCCGATACGCAGCGCCTCACGATGCATCTGACGCGCTGGGATAGCTTCTCTCACCATGATGTGGAACCGGGTGAAATCCCCAACAACCGGCAGAGAGAAGCGCTATATGCTGCCTGAGTTTCCCCCACTACTGCAGATTCGTCACCCAGCCCCACCCTCGATTTGCAACCCAGCTTCGCGGTAAGTCCTTGATTTTTCGAGCATCCACTCCTTGGCACATGGCTTGCTCTGGAATCAAAGCATCGACAGCCTAGTAACGGTAAGGGTGCTAGCAGGTAAAGGGAGGGGTGCCATGGAGCACGTCAGAACATACCAAGAGGCATCTGGGGGCGTCTTTCGACCGAGGATGCTCTCCACTCTGCATATTACTTTCCTCATAGCCCTCATCCTTCCCCATCCCTTGCAAGCATCTCCAGGAGACTGCGAAATGCTTCGGATGCTTGGTCCGAGCTTTGGCCGCGCGGGCACGGTGATCACCGACTTCGGCGGCGGCGAGAGCACCGCCTTCGCCCTGGCCCTCCAGCCCGACGGCAAGATCCTCGTGGCAAGCACCTCTTCCGTGTACGGGAGCGGCACGGGCGCTAATTTCGCCCTAGCGCGCTACAAGCCAGACGGCAGCCTGGACGCGACCTTTGGCACGGGGGGCAAGGTGATTAGCCATAGTGACAGTTACG
>JBGQIR010000111.1:0-6358 GCA_041498535.1 Methylomirabilis sp. (SeqCode) | reverse complement strand
GAATGGCCGTGACCCCGCTCCTCTTCGTACCTGGCCAAAAGATGGATCCCGTAGTCCATCCCGATCCCGATCAGCATCGGCGCGAGTACGACCGAGAGCATGTTCAGGTGGCCGACAGTAATGGCGGCGAATCCGAAGGCCCAGCAGACCCCCATCGCCAACGCAACGGCCCCCATCAGTGGCCGGACCACGCCGCGGAACACAACCACCGTCAGCAGGATCACGCCGACGAGTGAGATGATAGTCGCCAGGCCGGTATCCCGCTGGGCGGCGCTCACCTCATCGTACTCCAGGGCCGGATCTCCCGTCACGCCAGCCTTGATTCCGGGATACCGCTGCTGCAGCGCCCGGATCTCTCTTCGGATCCCCTCGATCGGCCGCTTGAACCTGATAAAGCTCTCAGGATCCTCTTTCACGGTGGCCAATACGAACAGAAGGCGCTTGTCCTCGGACCACAGGTAACCGTCCCGATCATCGCTTTCGTCAGCCCCGGCGAAAAAGCGGCTCCACGGGGATACGTAGGCTCGCGGGCCCTCGGTCCATGCGTTGAGCTGCTCCAGCAGTATGACAAGCGGCGCGAGGTCAAGCGGGCGCTTGTCCTTCACATCTCCCTCGTCCAAGAACCCAGTAAACAGGTGGCCAACCAGGGCCTCGCTGATCTGTCTCTGAATCAGTTGGAATAGGCGGTTCAACCCTGGCTCGGCCGATAGTTCGTCCAAGAGCGCTCGATGCTCCTGGAGCTTGCCCTTCAGGTCAACCAGCTCTTGCGGGGACAGGTAGAGGAGGAAATGCTTCTCCAGGGATTTCAGGTCGAACCGGTCAATGACTTCTTCGACCCCTGGGACCCGAGCCCTGAGCCGCTTGGCGAGAGCGGCCGCGAAGCGCTTGGCTCGATCCTGGTCGTCAGACTGGATCACAATAATCGCCCGATCGGGGTCGCCAAAGGCCTGGTGGTAGTCTTGCTGAAGCTGAGCGAGCCTCCCCCTCAGGGGCGCCAGAGCGGAGCGCGTAGAGGTGAAACTCAGCCGTTGAATCGCCACCTGAACCGACAGCAGGGTCAGGAGAAGCGCTAAGACCAGCGCAGTCCGCGGGTGAGCAAGAACCGTATGGGCCACAAGCCTACGCATCCTCATCGATCAGGCCTCGCCGGCATGCGGGCCGGGCAGCGCATCACCGCCAGTGGCGGGCCCTGAGGACCCAGCTCCATCACGGCGCACACGCTCCAGCGTTTGAATTCCTTGAACTGCCGAATTCGTCATCGGTCAACAGATCGGCCCCTTCGCAACTGGTGCCGTTCCAACTTGATCCGCCGAATGTGAGCGGCATCCCGTATGGCAATGGTCGCGACCGCACGGAGCGGCAAAGTCGCCATAAATAGTTGGAACGGTACTCGGGCCCCGCACCTCCGGGCACGCGCATACAATCGCGGCACCAATAGGTTGTGCCGGCGGCAAACGGTCCAGTGGTTCACGCTGAAAGTTGCATCTGCGGGATCATTCGGCGATCAAAGCAGTCGAATGCATCGCTCCCGAGGGATTCGATCGAATGGTAACAGGCATCCGTCTGCTGAAGAAACTGCTCCAGCTCCAGTCCGAAGTGGGCCGGACAATAGTCTCTAACCTTCTCCCCGCCTTCTCTCAACAGGCTGAGGGCACCCTTGAGATTCCCGTTTTCCAAATGATGGAAAGCCACGGCGATCTGGATGAGCCCCTGTAACAACGGCCGCGTCCGCTCGCCCAGCTTCAGCCAGACCGCCTCCAGAACTTCGTGCACCTCGAAGAAGAGCCCTTCATTGAAGAGACAAGCGGCTTCTTCTATTGCCCGCTCCACCTCACGAGTCGATCGAGTCTGGCGTCGAGACAGCCTCTCCAGCGCGCGACAATACGCCTCGGCCCTTAAGGTCGCGGCGGAGAGCTCCCTTTGGAGCTCCTCGCTTGGGACCATGCCCTGCGGCCTGACATCGTTACCCGAGGGGTACAATAGCTTCGAATTGAGAAGGTCCTCGATGGCTTCCTGGGTAGAGGCCTGAAGCCCGATCTCGCGGAAGGCATTCTCAACAACCCCAATGAGGGCTTCAGACCGCACCTCGGAGCGCCCCGGCACCCCGACAAGACGCAAGAACGAGCGGAGCACGTACAGAGGGGCAGCCCGCTCCGGCTTGCCTAGCGCCTCACCTAACAGCTCGCTGAGCCGATCGCGGAACTCGAGGTCTCGGATCGGCGGCGGGGGATTCCGCATCAGAGATCCGGGTCGATAGCAGCACCAGCAACGAAGCCGCAATCTCCTTCAAGAGGCAAATGCCGAATGGGTCCTTCATGCCTCGGCGGCCTGCGTATGGTATTCGAGACCAGACCGCCCATCATCATGTGTTGTCCTTGCCATCGTCCTGGGGGTCGGTGGGTCCAGTTGCGCGGACTTACCTTTCAATTATACCAAGGCAGCACGCTGCGGCGTAGTGTTTTATCTCTGCTCACCCTACCACAAGGAGCAGGGGGGGCGGCGTTCCCGGTGAAGCAGTCATGCTGGGCCACAGCATGATATTCACAGCATGGTATATAATTAGCTACCGTCTCACTGCTTCCTTTTAGCCAGCTCTTCTTCTCGCAGCGCACGCCGAAGCACCTTGCCCACAAGCGTCTTCGGTAGCTCCTTCCTGAACTCGACCAAAGTGGGGACCTTGTACTTCGCCATCTTCTTCTTGCAAAAGTCGATGATTTCCTCCTCCGTGGCCGACTGCCCCTCTTTCAGGACGATGTAGACCTTCACCGTCTCACCCCAATAGGAATCCGGCAGACCGACGGCCACCGCCTCTTTCACCTTCGAATGCTCGTAGAGGGGTTCCTCGACTTCCCTGGGGTAGACGTTGAAGCCGCCGACGATGATCATCTCCTTTTTCCGGTCCACGATGGTGAAGTAGCCCTGCTCGTCCATGTACCCGATATCGCCGGTATACAACCATCCGTCCTTCAGCACCATTGCGGTCTCGTCCGGCCGATTCCAGTACCCCGCCATCACCTGAGGGCCCCTGACCACCACCTCACCGATCTCTTTGGCGGGCAGCGTCCGCTCGCCCGTCTCCAGATCGACGATCCGCGCGTCGGTATCGGGCAGTGGAACGCCGATCGTCCCGACCTTCCTGGCGCCGTAGAGCGGGTTCGCATGCGTGACCGGCGAGGCCTCAGTCAGGCCATACCCTTCCACGAGGCGGGCGCCGGTTAACGTCTCAAACCTGTTCTGCACCTCGACCGGCAGCGGGGCGGCCCCGCTCAGGCACGCCTTGATCGAGCGGAGATCGTACTTGCCCACCTTCGGGTAGTGATTGATGGCGACATACATCGTCGGGACACCCGGAAAGATGGTAGGACGATACTTGGCAATCGCCTCCAGGGCCTCCTTCACCCTGAAATGTGGCAGGAGAACCATCATGTCGCCCAGCGAAATGCAGAGGTTCATCACCACCGTCATGCCGTAGACGTGAAAGAAGGGCACCGCGCCCAGGAAGATCTCCTTCCCCTCCTTTTCCTTCACGAGCCAGGCGCCGGTCTGCAGCGCGTTGGCGACCAGACTCCTGTGCGTCAGGACTGCCCCCTTGGCGATACCCGTGGTCCCTCCGGTGTACTGGAGCAGGGCGGGGTCATCGGGCCGCACGTCTACGTCGGGCGACTTCGCCTTGGCGGACGCCAGCACGTCGAGGAACAGTTCCGTCCCCGCGTGTCGTTCGATCGCAATCCGATGACCTTCTTTCTTCTCCTTCAGGATGGTGAAGAGCAGCCGCAGTACCGGCGGGAAGTATTCCTTGATATTGGTGACGATGATCCGTTTTAGTCCGGTCCTCGGGGCCACCTCTTTGACGAGCGGGTAGAGCTTGGACAGCGCGACGATGGTCTGCGCGCCGGAGTCGTTCAGTTGGTGCTCCAACTCCGTCCCAGAGTAGAGCGGACTGGTCGAGACGACGACGCCGCCAGCCCGGAGCGTGCCGTAGTAGGCGATCACCATCTGGGGACAGTTCGGGAGGAAGAGCGAGACCCGATCACCTTTCATCAGCCCGCGGTCCACGAGTGCCACAGCAAAGCGGTTCGCGGCCTCGTCCAGCACGCGGTAGGTGAGCCGGGCGCCGAGGAAGATGATCGCCTCGCGATCCGGGTACTTCTTGGCGGATGCCGAGAGGAAGTGCTGAAGAGGGACCTCGGGGTACTCGAGCCTCTTTGGGACCCACTGGTCGTAGTAGGCGAACCAGGGTCGCTCAAGACCTGGGTTCGTGGCGGTGTATGTGCCCGTCATATTCCTTTCCGCTGACAGGTGTAGCCATCGCCGCTTGTCTTTCTGCAGGGGGCCCAAGCGGCCAGCACACCGATTCTTCTCACCACCACTTCAATCCGCAGATTCTTCGATCAGCGAACAGAAGAAAATACGATAGCGCATTAACCTAAGGCGGCGGGAGGACAGCATATCGTAAACCCGCACGGGTCAGCAACCAGAAAATCAAGGAGCAGAGGCCCACAGGCGCAGTTGCCCGCAGGGCTATAGAAGCTCCACGGTAGGAGATGGCACGGCGAATTGGTCTCGTTGGGGGGATCCATCGGCGAAATCAGACGAAAAACACCAGGAGCGCACCGACCATCACGGCTAGAATTGCCGCGATCAAGAGAATGAAAGGCCAATACGTCCGCTCTGGGTCGATGGGGGCCGGGCCGAAGGTCATGGCGATCAACCGCTAGTAATCAGCTTCTGCCGATGGGGCGGCCTACGGAGGCCGGTTTCCCTAAGCTGTGCTGATCTGAACAGCGAATGACGCTCTAAGGACCGCGCTGACAAGAAAACCATTGGAACCCCACGGCGGTCGCTCATGAATGACCAAGGAACGCCTGGAGACCACGCCGTACCATCATAACACCAATCGCGGCCAGGAGGAGGTTCACGACCTTGGCGATCACATTGAGAGCCCCCCCGCCGACCGTGGCCATGATCCGCTCCGAGCCCCAGAGAGCCAGCCAAACAATTCCGAGATTGACCAGGAAGGCTGCCAGCGTGAGCCAGAAGCCGTGACTGTTCAGCAGGGCAATCGACGTGGTGAGGACGGCCGGTCCGACGATCAAGGGCATCGCTAGCGGAACCACGCCCAGCGCGTGAGAGGGAAACCTCCTCGTGCGATCCTCAAACAGGAGATCGGTAAGGGACAAACAGAACAGCATGGCCCCTCCGGCGATCTGAAAGTCTGCCTCGGTGATGCCGAGGTAGCGGAAGATCGCGTTGCCGAGCAACATAAACCCAACCCCGATCAGGCCAGCCGCCAGGATCGCCTGCCGGAAGGTCCGGTCGCGCTCCTGCTCGGAGAGGCTCGTGGTCAAGGAGATAGAGATCGGAAGGATGCCGAAGGCGTCGATCGCCACAAAAAGCGGAATGAAGGTAAGCAGAAAGGGCCGGATGAGGTTCACGCAGTAGGCCAGATTACCGGTTCTGGTCCAGGGCCACGCGCAGAAGGTCCGGACGGTCAGTGATGATCCCGTCCACCCCGAGCCCGATGAAATGGCGCATCAGAGCAGGCTCGTTTACCACCCAGACAACGAGCTGGAGGCCGGCGGCGCGGCAGGCTTCCACCTCGGTCTTCGTGACGAGGGAGGCTTCCAGGGCCATGGCATCTGCCCTGCCCGGGCCGGCGATCGCCGAAACGGAGACAGGCCGTCCGACCAGGAGAGCGGCGGTCCGGAGTGTCGGCTCGATCTCCTTGACCCGTTGCAGCGCATAATGGTCAAAGGAGGCAACGACCGTTTGCCCAATCGCCGAGCGCCGTCGCAAGGCCGAAACCACCTTCTCCTCGATGCCGGGAAAGAAGGCCGAGCCGGCCTTGACCTCAAGCGCCAGTGGGACCTTTCCAGCATAACGATCGAGCACCTCGTCGAGCATGGGGATTCGCTGGCCGGCAAAGCCCTCTCCAAACCAGCGGCCGGCGTCCAGCCGCTTGAGCTCCTCGAGGGTCCGCTCGTAGACTTGGCCATGCCCGTCGGTCGTCCGATCGAGCGTGTCATCGTGAATCACGACAAGCTCCCCATCCCGGCTCACGTGAAGGTCCAGCTCAAGGGCGTCGGCTCCCACTTCAACCGCCTTCTCAAATGCGACCATCGTATTCTCTGGCGCAAGGGCCGACGCCCCCCGATGCGCGACGTTCAGTGTCACGGCGATCCCTTCCAGAATGATCGATGAGCAGGTAAAAAGTCTGCACACCGCTGAACAACCATCATTCTATCATTCAGTGGCAATTTTAGTACACTCCTGTCGGGAGTGTAAAGCAAACAGTCAGAAGTTGAAAAAACACTTGACAGAAGAACCGAAGGCATGATACCTGTAGGCGAACTCTTAG
>JBGQIR010000110.1:0-6381 GCA_041498535.1 Methylomirabilis sp. (SeqCode) | reverse complement strand
GAACAGGAAAACCGGCAACTCTATCGGGTCACAGCCGGCCTGGCCTACAGGCCGACTCCCCTGGTGGTCTTCCAACTGGCCTATGAGTACACGAAAACCGACCGCGGACGGAGCCTGGCCGAGGTCACCAATTTCCTGCCGGCCCAGTCCAACGAAGACGACGCGCATGCGGTGTTGGTCGGCGTTGCCTTTGGCTTCTGAGGCAGACCATATGTCGCCGCCAAGCACCTGCCCTTTGCCCGCACTGACCCCTTATGCTATAAGGATGCGGATGCTGTCCCGGCGCCGCTTCCTCACCTCCATTCTCAGTCAAGCCCTTCTGGCCTTCACCCCGGACCTGGTCAACGCCCAAGAGGGGACCTTCCTTGACGAGGACGAGGCCCCAAAGGCGGTCTTTCCAGAGGGCACTCACTTCGAAAAGAAGATCATCCCCTCAACCGACGCGCTGCGCGAGAAGATGAGGGAGCTTCTGGGCAGGACACGACCATCGATCTGGGAAGGCGCCTACATTACATACCAGGTCCGCCGGAACGGAGAGCGCCTTGGCTTTGCTGTCATCGTGGAAGAGATCGGGAAACACCGCCCCATCACCTTCATCGTCGGCATCAAACCCAACGGAAAGGTCAAGGATGTCGCCCTGATGGTCTATCGTGAGGCCTACGGGGGGGAGGTTCGGGAGCGGCGCTTCATGCGCCAGTACCACGACAAGGATCTCGATGCCCCACTCCTGCCGTATCGGGACATCGTGAACATCGCCGGAGCCACCCTCTCAGTCCAGTCGATTGGCCGAGGGGTGAAGAAGGCCCTTACCCTTGCGCAACTCGTCCTTCTTGATAAGCTCCGTCGGCCATGATACCTTCCCATCTGCGCGCCGCACTTCCTTCCCACAAGCGTTCCAGGCGAGCGCCGACCGTCGCCCTGCGAGAGATCCACTATGTCATGGGAACCCTCTTGGATATCACCCTGCACCATGAAACGGAGGAAGAGGGGAAACGGCTACTGCGGCGGTGTTTTCAAGAGGCCCGGCGGCTGGAAGAGGTCTTCTCGACCCATGATGACGGCAGCGACCTCAGCCGCCTTAACCGGCACGCCGGCCTTGGGCCGTTCGAAATCAGCGGGGAGCTCTGGTCGGCGCTGGAGATCTGCCTGCGCTTCGGAAGAAAGACCGAAGGGGCCCTGGACATCACCATCGGACCGCTCATCGACCTCTGGAGGGCGGCTGAAGAACGTGGGACCCCGCCCTCACCCGCTTCCGTGTCGGAGGCGCTTGGCCGGACAGGGATCACGAAGGTCGAGCTGCATCCAGATGGGAGGGTTCTGTTCCGACAGGCAGGGATGCGACTGGATCTGGGCGGGATCGGCAAGGGATACGCCGTGGACCGGCTGAAGGGACTGCTTCTCGAGGAGGGTGTCGGGCGTGCCTTCATCAACTTTGGCAGGAGCAGTCTCGCTGCTATCGGCTCACCTCCGGACCAGGAGGCCTGGCCGGTCCTGCTTCACGGCGACGACGGAGACCCTGTCGGGATCGTGCATCTGAGAGATCACACCATCTCCGCCTCCGGCAGCTTCGGCCACTCGTACGAGATCGGGGAAACCCGCTACGGCCATCTCATCGATCCATGGAACGGCCTCCCGGTATGCCACCACGCCCTCGGCGTGGCCGTAGCCCGGACGGCCGCCGAAGCCGAAGCCCTCACCAAGGCGCTGGTGATCTTTGGGCCCGAACAAGGCTTCACGGTCCTCAGCCGAGCTTCGACGGCTGAGGGCCTGTTGACACTCTCCCACGGCTCGTGGATCACCAGCTCCGGATTCACCGACACAGTCCGATTTGAGACCGACAGACTCATTTCGAGAAAGGATATCCGTTGAAACACTTCACCTATCCTTTGTATCGGCTGTCCGCAGCCACCCGGGAGGTCAAGATCATCTATACCGCCTTCTTGTGTTTCATGGCGGTGGGCTTCCTCACGATCGCCCTCTATCAGTTCAAGCGGATCGGGGCCACCTACGATCTCGTCGTGGCCTACTATCGCGGCGGCGATTTGGGACAGGAGATGGCCTTCCCGAAAACCTTCGTCCAGCTTCTTGAGACCACCCACTTCCATGCCTTCATCATGGGGGTCGCCTTCCTCATCCTCGCCCACCTTTTCATCGCCACCTCGCTCGGTCCGCGGGCGAAGTGGGTCTTCATCGGCCTTGCGTTCTTCTCCTCCCAGGGTGATCTCGCGGGAGCCTGGCTCATTCGATATCTGTCCCCCGCCTTCGCCCTCCTCCAGCTCGCCTCCTGGCTCGCCATGTGGCTGGGATATGGAGCCTTGATCTTGCTCCCGCTGTATGAGATGTGGGGAAAGGGATGGGGGCAAGCCGAGAGGAAGGGAACCACTCAGACGGAAGAATGAAGCCTTTTAGCGAGTCCCTGGAGAGATTGCCTCCTCCAAGGCGTTCAGGGAGCAGGCCTCCTGCGGAGGACAGGCATCGGCTTCGAGTTGAATCGTGGTGTGGGCGATGCCGAACCGCTCTTTGAGCATCTGGCTGATTCGATCGAGAAGCTGGTTCCCTTGGCTGACCGGGAGGTCGGCCACCTGGAGGTGGCAGCTCATGGCATAGACATGGGAACTGAGGCTCCACACGTGCAGATCGTGCGTATCCTTGACTTCCGGGAAGCTCTGCACTGCCTGCAAGAGACGATCGACATCCACGCCCCGCGGCACTCCCTCCATTAACACATTCAAGGTCTCGGCCACGATGTCCCATGATCCAACGAGGATCAGCAACCCGATGACGAGACTGAGGAGCGGATCGATCAGGCTCCAGCCGGTGAGCAGAATGATGGCCCCGGCCGCCACGACGCCGAGGGACACACAGGCATCGCTCAACAGGTGCAGGTAGGCGCTCCGGATGTTGACATCCCTGGTCTTCCGCCTGAGAGAGAACGCGAGCGCGAGATTCAACACGAACCCTATGCCCGCCACCGCCATCATCACCGCGGCCCCCGGCAGCTCGGGATGCTTCAGGCGCCGGATCGCCTCGTAGAAGAGCCAGAGGGTGATGAGGATCAGGGCGACCCCATTCCCTAGTGCGGCCAGGATCGTGGCCCGATGATAGCCGAAGGTCTTGTGCTCTGTAGCGGGGCGCTCCACCTGCCGGAGCGCGACCCAGGAGACGACCAGGCCGATGACGTCGCCGAAATTATGCCAGGCATCGCCGAGGAGGGCGAGGCTCCCTGCGGCCAGGCCCGCGACCATTTCGGTGAGGGCGAACAAGAGATTCAGGACGATCCCGATTTTCAACCGCCGATGAACTGAGCGCCCGCTCTCCTGCAGGACACCAGGATTCATGCCCCTACTCTCCCTCACCGCGTCGTCCCGCGCCCGCCTTCGCCGGGTAAGGCGAGGTCTCGGATAACTTGACCCCGCTTCCCTTCGAGGGTCACCCGCTTCCCATTCAGCGAGAGCACGATCCCTTCGGAATTGCCGATGGTCACAACAAATCCCTTGTTCGCCGACCACTGCGCCACTTCCCCGCGAAGTAGTAGGACCTCCCGGCGGGAAGACCCATCCACCGAAATCGCAAGCCAGGTTGCCTCCTTCGCCTCGGCCTTTAGCGTATGGTGGGACGGCTGGCTCTGGGACTCCCGCGCTGAAGAAGCAGCGACCGTTTTGGCTGCGTTCAATTCCTTCGGCTGCGCCTCACCGGGGGAGGTTACTTTCGGGCTGAGTGGGGCCACCACGCCGCCCGGTGGGGGCTGCGGAGCGGTCTCTTGAGGCGAGGGGGATTGCGGCGGGCGCCCCGATGACGGCAACTCCGGTGGGCGCCCGGAGAAGAGGGAGAGCACGATGAACATCAGCGGAATTGCGGCCGCCGCCGGCACCAGGTACAGAAGCAGGCGCCGGAAGTTGATCCTCGAGCCCGTTAACGCCGCCGCCTGTGGCGGGGCGCTCGCCATGGGTGACTTCATTTGGCGGCGAAACTGCGTCTCGACCTGTTTCGGATCAAGGCCCAGCGAGGCGGAATAGTCCGACAGAAACCGCAAGATGTACATTGGATCCGGAATGAGATGGAATTGCTCCTCTTCCATCAGCCGGACAAAGGGGAGCGAGACCTTGCTGGCGGCGGCGGCCACTTCGATCGTCAGACCTCTTGCCGACCTGGCCTCCTGCAGAAGCCGGCCAATCAGGATCGTCTCGCTGCCTGTGTCACTACTCATTTCACCCTCTTCTCGCCAGTACCATTACCCCGGCACTGCTGCCAGTAACCCATCATACCCTGGCAGAAAGAGCATCCGCCCATAGACGGGCCGGCCACCCTTGTCCGGTGGCAACCCCCGATCGCCGCGATGGGAACCATCGCCGCTCACTCATATTAGAATCCAGTGATTGGCGAGTGTACGCTACCACACCACAGGGACAGAGGCAAGCGGGTGAGCAGCCGGTAAGAGGATTCCTCTTACACTTCCTCAGCCTGGCCTGGGAGTGGAGGCCGGGTGTCGTCGCCGAGGTAAAGGCTCCCGGCTCCGTGTCTGGCGCGGGACAACTGCGTCCGCAATTCACTCCGACTATTATCAAGCTGCGTGAGTGATCTCGACAGCCGGCCCTCCACCTCTCCCTCGAGCTTCACCAGGGCATCGCCAATTGTTTTCAGGGCCGAGCTGAGCCTCGCAACATCGATTTTCGCCGAGAAGCGAAGGACCACTTGCAGAAGTGAGAGGAGGTAAGGGAGCGCCTGGCTGTAGCTCACGAGAACGATCCCCTCCTTGAATGCCTCCACGTGAGCCTCGAGGCAGAGATCAAAGACGGCATCGGGCACGACCACGACACCGAGTTGGATCGTCCGCTCGGGATCGAGGTACTTCGCCGCTTCCTTGACCTTCTTCTTCACCTCGGACTGGATCGCCTCGATCAGGGGTCGGCGGGCTTCAGGGTCGTCGGTCTCGGCCAGCTTCTCGATCGTGGCCATGCTGGGCCACTTGCTATCGATCGGAAGCAGCTTGTCGTTCGGCAGGCGAAACGCAAACTCCACGACCTTGTTATTCAGGGTGAGGTTCATCTCGCGGAGTTCCGGCGGCAACTGTGCGAGGATCCCGCCAAGGATGTTCTCGCCCGCGGTCCCACGGCTCTTCGTCCCCGCGATGACGTGTTCGATTCGCCTCAGGGAATGCACGGCCTCGCGTACTGCTGTCTCCCGGACCTCTTCAGCCGACTTCATCTGAGCCAGGAGCTCTCGGGTCTGGCTGATCTCTTGGCGAAGATCCGCCTGGGCCGACACAAGATTCGCCTGGAGGGCCTCCTGCACCTGGCCAAGCGATTGGGTGAGCCCGCTCCGAGCGCCCGCCGTTGTTTCCACCACCTTCGTTTCAAGGGACTGCAGCCCGCGCTCCGTCCCCTGCACCTGTCCCCTCAGGCTCTCTTGTTGCCTGACAATCGCCTGGGTCTCGGCAGCGAGAAGGCTGAGCTTTTCGATCAGCTCACCCTGGCTCTTCTGGAACCCTGCCGCCAGGGCCTCCACCAACCGGCTCGGGCCCCGGCCGCGAAGGAGGACCAGGACCGCCAACACAAGCAAGAGGACCAAGGCGGCCAACAGGAGAACCAACCAGAATGCGGGTATCATGAGAACCCATCCTCCACAATCAATTGACAACCTATCGGGGACTGACTAAACCTCCCGCGAATGTCCACCTCTAACTGAACAAATACTTCAACCCACGGGCTCGTGCCGTTCCAACTTGATGCGCCGAATCTGAGCGGCGTCCCTTATGGCAATAATCGCGACCACGCGGAACGGCAAAGTCGCCATAAATAGTTGGAACGGTACTGGCCCGCCAACTGAAGGGAGGCGTCTCCATGAAGAGGTTCACCGGGGTGATCATGACAGGTGCCCTGCTTGTCGTCACCCTGACCCAGCCGTTCCTCGCCAGGGCCGGGGAGATCGAAGAGCGACAGAGGCGCCAGCAGGGGCGGATCGCTGAAGGGATCGAGAGCGGCGCCCTCACGCCAAAAGAGGCAGCGAAGCTCGAAGGAAAGGAAGCCCATATCCAGCGCGAAAAGAAGCGCATGAAAAAGGACGGAAAGCTTTCGGCCAAGGAGAAGGCAAAGCTGAATCGGGATCTCAATAAGACCTCAAAGGAGATCTACAAGGAACAACACGATTAGAGGAACCGATCTCCTTCGGTTGTCTCGGGCTTGCCCGCGGCCTGCGTGGGCCGAGGATGATCAGCTCGAGCGGGATTGTCCCCGGCCTGCCGCTTTCCCTCTTTTCCGTTCATCTCGCCGATCCTGCCGAGCACGTCAGCCCAGGAGCGGACACGCTGTACGTTTTCCTGTAGGTCACCCTGATTCCAGGGGTGATCGAACAGCAGAACCGGAATGGCCGTCTCGGCAACAG
>JBGQIR010000109.1:0-6438 GCA_041498535.1 Methylomirabilis sp. (SeqCode) | reverse complement strand
CCTGCAGGCAGCCAAGCCCGATGTCATCCATTCAAGCTTCTGGGGCGGTGATCTGGAGGGATTGCTCATTCAGTCTTGGCCGCGTGGGCTTCCAAGTCAAAGTCTGATGCTGTTGACCACCGCCGACACCATCTTGCCTCGCCTGGGTCGAGACGTGCCGAAAGGCCTGATCATCGCGGCCCGTGGCCCCCATGGCGCGCTGGCGCCAAAGAGCGCGCTGAACGATTGGTTCGTGAAAACCTATAAGGATCGCTACAACGTCCGGCCGGTCTATCCCTCGTACCACATGTCCCAGGCCATTCTTGGGGTAAAGGCGGCCTTCGAGAAGGCCATCGCCGCCAACCACATGATGTGGCCAACTCAGGACCAAGTCATCACTGCCCTCGAGCATCTGGAGTTCCAGACTCCCAGTGGCCGCATCAAGATGGCGCTGGGCAAGGGGCACCAGGGGGTGGAGCCGGTGGCCTTCGGCATCACCGGGGATTTCGATCAGGCGACTGGAGAGGTCAAACTCACCCGCGTGATAGAGTTTCCAGTCGAGTGCGTGAACCCGCCAGAGGAGATGAAGAGCGAAGACTGGATCAAGCAGGGCTTTCCCGGCGCCAAGTGCCCCTAAGCGGTCTGCGGTCAGCAGTCAGCGGTCAGCAATGAACACGGTGATCATCATCGCCGTCGATGGCGTCGTGTACGCGTCGTGGCTGTTCTTGTGTTCGGTCGGCCTGACGTTGATCTATGGCGTCCTGCGGATTCTGAACATCGCCCACGGCAGCCTGTACGCGCTGGGCGCCTACGCCGGCGCCTCCCTGGTGATCGCCTATCAGAAGCAGGGCCTCTGGCCAGAGGGCAGTTATCTGATCTTGCTGATTGCCGCCCTGGCGATGGGGCTCATCGTCGGGCCGCTGATCGAGCGTGGACTGCTTCGCTGGATGTATGGGCGGGATCAGGTCTTCCAACTCCTGGTCACATACGCGCTGTTCTTGATCCTCGAGGATACCACCAAACTCATCTGGGGGGTCGATCCCTACTACGCCTACAAGCCCTACGGGATGCTGGGGCAAGTGTCGTTGGGCGGGATCGTCTACGCCTGGTACAGCTTCCTGCTAGTGGCCGTGGCGATCCTGGCCGGGGGATTGCTCTGGCTGTTCATGAACAGGACTCACTTCGGCCGGCTGGTCGTGGCCGTGATCTATGATCCGGAAATCAGCACCGCGATCGGAGTGAACGTGCCCCGCGTCTATGTGGTGGCCTTCACCCTCGGGGCCGTCCTGGCGACCCTGGGCGGGGCCTTCACGGCGCCGATGATCGCGGTCGTGCCCGGCATTTCCGTGGAAGTGATCGTGCTGGCCTTCGCCGTCGTGGTGATCGGGGAGCTGGGGAGCATGGAGGGAACCGCCCTTGGAGCGCTCATCGTCGGGCTGGTGCGGGCAGCGGCGGTGCACCTGGTGCCGGCGCTGGAGCTGTTCACGATCTACCTGGTGATGGCCCTGGTGTTGCTGGTTCGACCGCACGGTCTCTTTGCTCAGGAGGAGGTGCGGCGGATATGAGGCGCCCGCTCGCGGTCACCCTGGGGTTACTGGGGTTCCTCCTGGTTCTCGGGCTGGTGCTCCCGGAGTGGATTGTGTTCCTCCTCACGGTGGCGCTCGCGAAAGGGATCGTGGTGCTGAGCGTGGTGCTCCTGATGCACGCCGGCTTGGTCTCTTTCGGCCAAGGACTGTTCTTTGCGGCCGGCGCCTATGCTGTGGGCTTTGCCATGAAACTGTGGGGGGTCCGGGAAGCGACCGCCGTCGCCGGCCTGGGGGTGGCCGCCAGCATAGCGGTAGCCGCGCTGGCCGGGCTCCTGGTGGCCCGCTACCGGGAGATCTTCTTCGCGATGCTCAGCCTCGCGTTTTCCATGATCCTCTATGGCCTCCTCGTCAAAGCCTATTGGATCACAGGCGGGACCGATGGCCTACGCATCACCTCCCCCACCATCCTGGGCATCGCCCCTTCAGCGGAGCGGCTTCGCCTGGCGCTCTATGTCTTCACACTCGCCTGTACGGCGGTGACGGTGTACCTGATCTACCGCTACCTTGACTCGCCGCTTGGCTACACTGTGCGCGCCATCCGCGACAACGAGGTGCGCGTCGAATACCTGGGGACCTCCGTCCAGCGCACCATCTACCTGACGTATCTATTGGCTGGAGGGCTGGGCGGCCTCGGCGGGGTCCTGGTGGCTCTCAACATAGGACACATCGATCCCAATCTGGCGTATTGGACCACCTCGGGGGAGTTCGTGTTCGTGGCGCTCCTGGGCGGCACCGCCAGCGTCTTCGCGCCGCTGGGAGGCGCGATCATTTACGAGCTGATCCGCACCTATGCCGCCAAGTATTCGCCCTACACCTGGCAGATGATTCTGGGCGTGATTATGCTGGCCATTATCCTCTTCATGCCTGGGGGACTGTGGACCATCTACGAGGCATCGGCACGGAGAATGCGGGGATGGCGGTTGTCCTTGAAACGGTCGGCCTGACCCGATACTTTGGCCGGGTGGCAGCGGTCGACGACGTCAGCGTGGGCATCGAGGCCGGAGCAATGGTCGGCATCGTTGGGCCGAACGGCGCTGGCAAGACGACGTTTCTCAACCTGATCACCGGTTACGTGAAGCCCGAGAAGGGACAGATCCTGCACCTGGGCACCGACATCACCGGCCTCCCGCCCCGCGCCGTCACCAGGCTGGGAATCGCCCGATCCTTTCAGATTCCCCAGCTCTACACCAGCCTGAGTGTCCGGGAGAACTTGTTGATCGCCCTGGCCACCAGGGCGGGGCACAGCCTGGACTTCTGGAGCCCCCTGAAGCGCGATGTCTGGATCGCTGAGGCGCTGGACATCCTCGATCAATTCGGGCTGGGAGACTACGCTCATCGCCCGGTGAGCGAGCTTCCGGAGGGCGGTCGCAAGCTGCTGGACATCGCCCTCTCCTTTGCCCTGAAGCCCAGGCTGTTGCTCATGGACGAACCGACCAGCGGCGTCAGCATGAAGGACAAGTTCGGCGTCATGGACACCCTGGTGGAGGTGTTGCGCCGCACGGGCGTGACCACCGTGTTTGTGGAGCACGATATGGAGGTGGTGCACCGGTACGCGCAGCGGGTGCTGGTCTTCAGCGGTGGCCGGATTGCCGCCGATGGCGACCCCGAGACCCTCTTTGCGGATCCCCACGTCCGGCGCGCGGTCATTGGGTTGGAGTAGCCATGCTGCAACTGGAGGGCGTGCGGGTCAATATCAGGGAGTTCGTGATCCTCCGAGGGGTCAGCCTGGAGGTGCCGTCCGGACGGATCGTTGGGCTTGTGGGCCGAAATGGCGCCGGCAAGACCACCACGCTGAAAAGCATCATGGGGCTGGTGCCGGTGCGCTCCGGAGCCATCCGCCTCGATGGCGAGGACCTGGTTCGAACGCCCGCGTACACACGGGCCCAGCACGGCATCGGGTACGTGCCGGAGGACCGGCGTCTGATCGGCACCCTCACGGTGGAGGAGAACATCCTGCTCCCCGCGTGGGCCGCACGATTGAACGGCCATGGGGAAAGACTGGACCTCGTCTACCGCCTGATGCCCGAGGTGAAGGAACTGGCCGGACGTCGGGCCGCACAGTTGAGCGGCGGGCAACAGAAGATGGTGGCGCTCGCGCGTTCCCTCATCAGCGGGACGAAGCTGCTGCTGCTGGACGAGCCGTTCGAGGGCCTGGCCCCCGCTCTGTCGCAGAAACTTGGAGGCGTGATCCGGATGCTTCAGGGTGAGGGACTGGCCGTGCTGATCGCGGAGTCGGACCTGAAACTGGTCAGCCCGCTGACCCACACGATCTACACCATCGAGCGGGGCGAGATCCTCCGCGAGCCCCCGCCCGGCCTGGAGGGAGAATTCTGAGATGCGAGCCGCCATCCTGTACGACATCGAAAGGCCGGCCCCGTACGCCGACTCTCGACCACTCGCGGTCGAGGAAGTCACACTCCAGGGGCCCGGCCCCGGTGAGGTGATGGTCGAGGTGGTCGGCGCTGGGCTGTGCCATTCCGATCTCTCGACGATTAACGGCTCCCGGCCCTGACCGATGCCGATGGTGCTCGGGCACGAGGCGGCCGGGATCGTGCGTGAGCTGGGGCCACACGTGCGCGATCTGCAGCCCGGCGACCATGTCATTTTCTCCTTCGTTCCCATGTGCGGACGGTGCCTCTACTGCTCCACGGCCCGCCCTGCCCTCTGCGAGAACGGCAACCGTGCCAACGCGGCGGGCACCCTGCTTGGCGGGAGCCGCCCCTTCAAAGACCGGCAAGGCCGCATCCTCCACCACCATCTGGGCGTGTCGGCTTTCGCTCAATACACCGTCGCCGCCCAGGAGTCGCTGATCACAATCAGTTCGAGCGTACCATTGGACAAGGCGGCGCTCTTTGGCTGCGCCGTAATCACCGGAGTGGGGGCCGTGATCAACACGGCTCGGGTCGAGCCGGGCACGGCGGTGGCCGTCTTCGGGCTGGGCGGTGTGGGGCTCAGCGCGGTGATGGGGGCACAGCTCTCGCGCGCGTATCCCATCGTGGCCGTGGACCTGCTGGACGCCAAGCTTGAACTCGCCAAGAAACTGGGGGCAACCCATGTCGTCAACGCGAAGGCGGGTGATCCGACGCAGGCCGTCAAGGATCTCACCAACGGTGGGGCCCACTACACCTTCGAGGCAGTGGGCAACGAGCGGGTGCTGCAGCAAGCCTACCAGTCTACGCGACGCGGCGGCACCACCGTCACTATCGGGCTCCCCCATCCCACCCGCATGTTCAGCGTGCCGGCGGTCGGGATCGTGGCAGAGGAGCGGACCATCAAAGGCTCGTACATGGGCTCTGCGGTTCCCCGTCGGGATATCCCGCGCCTCCTGGCCCTCTACCAGGCGGGGCTGCTGCCAGTAGATCTGCTGTTGACCCGCACCATTCCCCTGGACGAGATCAACGAGGCATTCGACGCTCTGGCAAGCGGGGAAGTGGTCCGCCAAGTGGTGCATTTCGGGCAGTAAAGCGAAGGTGGAAGACCGCTCCGCCCTATCTCAAGAGGTCGTGGGTCCCAACGCGGAGGAGAAGGTAGGCATCCCCTTCGATACTGAAAACGAAGCGATACTGAAGCGTCACGCGACCCTCCCAGCGGTGTTCGCGGCCCTTAATCTTCTTGATCTGGAGAGAGGGATGATTCGGGTTCTCAAGCAAAAGCCCCAACGCCTTATCCACGCGATCCTGGAGGCGCTGGGGCAAGCGCTCATAGTCCTTCGTAAACTGCTCTGTTGGCCGGAGCCTCATCGGCGAGCGCCGACCCGCTTCTTCAGGTCCAGCTTGAAGGCATCGACCGTGACGAACGGGCCCAGCACTCGTCCGGCGTGGACGTCGGCCTCGGCCGCTCGCTCGCCCTTCTGCCAGGCTTCGGTCCACCAATACATCTGGTCAGCATCAATGAGTCCGGCCTTGGCCGCCGCCTTAACCTCCGCATTCGTGAGGCCCTTCGAGTGAATGGGATCACGACGGATTCGCTCGATCTTGACCCTCGCGCGAACGAGCGTCCGTTGTTCAGTTGGGGTCAGGCGGAGTGCCGGAACCTTCGCTGCGAGCTGCAGGGGGGAGAGAAGAATGCGACCAGCCTGGGCAGCGACATCCAGGAAGTCACCCACGTTCAGGTGGAGAGCCTCGAATACCTCCTTGGGAATGGTCACTTGGTGTTTCGGTCCGATTCGCACTGCCGCCATACTCCCTCTCCTCTTCGTGATTCTCAAGCCTATGCTTACTTTCCTACTGTAAGACTACTGCCGTGGAGCGCTGGTGTCAAGACCTTGATTGGGGATCATCCATCCCTTCTCTCCCCTGCCGAGAAGATCAGGATGAGGGGATGCACGGGAAGGATGTGAACGCATGACGGTGGCGGTGATGGGCGCGGGGGCGGTGGGGGGCTATTTCGGCGGCCTGCTGGCCAAGGGTGGCGCCGATATCATCTTCATCGCCCGAGGGAAGCACCTAGCAGCGCTCAAGGCGAAGGGCCTCACCGTGAGGAGCGTGAAGGGGGACTTCTCTCTCCCCGTCAAGGCCACCGACGATCCAAAGGAAGTCGGCCCCGTCAACTTGGTCCTCTTCTGCGTCAAGTCGTACGATACCGAGGCGGCCATGCGCCAGGCGCTGCCCATGGTGGGGAAGGAGACCGTCGTCCTGTCGCTGCAGAACGGCATAGACAACGAGGAAAAGATCGCGTCCATCGTCGGGAAGGAGAAGATCTTGGCGGGGGTCGCGTACATCGGGTCGAGCGTGCCAGAGCCCGGAGTCATCCTCCACGAGGAGGAAGGAAAGATTGCTTTCGGGGAGCTGCAGGGTGGCCTGACTGACCGGGTCCTCAAGATCAAAGAGTTTTTCGACCGATGTGGTCTGCCTGCTGACGCCTCACCAGATAT
>JBGQIR010000108.1:0-6457 GCA_041498535.1 Methylomirabilis sp. (SeqCode) | reverse complement strand
CGTGGGGCCCACCCGCCTCGCAGCCCTTTATGCGGCGCTGTCAGTGGCGGGCGCGCTGCCAGATCCTTATCGGGTCTATTCTTTCGACCTCTATCGACTCGCCCTCGAGCGCCGTCCCATCATGGGTGGGACGATGGTCGTGGGCGGCGTGGATGTGCGGTCGTCGCTGACCTTGGAACGGGAGCAGATCGGATTTGTCCTGAGGTGGTTGGACGCCGATGGGATGGCCGGGCATCTGTTCCCTTGGAGAGGAGAGAAAGATCTCCACCGCTGGCGTCAAGGCTTTGAGAGGGGAGTCGAGGGAGAGTCGCTGCCGGATCACGCCCAGGCAGCCCCGATCTCCTTGAAGATGTTCTCTGCAGAAGAGCGTCAGGAGATCCTCCATGCCCTCTACAGAGGACGCGAGGAAGAACTCCACAAAGGCTACGATGAGCTGGCGGCGAGAACCCGTTGGCTATTGAGGGAGTTCTTCAACGAGGGGCTCTCCCCTCCCGAGGCGCTGAGAGCGCCGACCGAGTTCATCCTCGCCAGGGATCTGGAGGCCCGCCTGCGGGAATGGCTGTCCGACGGCGACGCGGAGGCCCACCGCGCCCTTCTCACGGTGGCCGATGAAGCGAGGCGGCTCGACCTCGGGCAGAAACATCGCCTGAAGGATCTCCTCTCCGCATCATTCATTGGGAGGATGCGGCGGCTGCGAGAGCATCCGGACCTGGAGGGATTGAATGGGGTGCAGGAGGTTTTGGACCTCGCTGACCGGATAGTCTGCCCGTTGGAATCGGCCGAAATCGTTCCCCTCATGGATGAGATCCTCGCGCACGGAGCGCCGCCGCTGATCGAGCAGTTGCTTCAGACCGGCTCAAAGGATCTCTACGATCTGGCCTCAGCCCTGCTCCGTCTCGGTGAACGATTCGGGTTCGCGACCGGAAGGCTCAGGCAGCGCCTTCGCCCAATCGAAGAGCGACTGGCAGCGGATCCCGGCCTCTGGCCATGAAGTCAGCAGTCAGCTTTCGGCGGTCAGCTTATTGGCTGAAAGCTGAGAGCTGACGGCTAATAGCCGAAAAAGGAGCAACGTGATGGAAGGCTTAGGCAGCGGAATACTGGTACTGGAGACCGTCTTCATCTTCCTGCTGATCCTGATCAACGGGTTCTTCTCCGCCTCCGAGGTGGCGGTGATCTCGCTTCGCCGCAGCCGGGTACAGGAGCTGGCGGAGGCGGGAGAGGGGCGGGCTTCAACGATTCAGCGGCTCAAAGACGACCCCGACCGATTTCTGGCCACCATTCAGATCGGGATTACCTTGGTCGGCACGCTGGCTTCTGCCGTTGGCGGTGTGCTGGCGGTGAGGGCGGTCCGTCCATTGCTCGACCGCCTTCCAAGCGGCCCGCTGCGGATCGGGGGCGAGCTGGTCGCCCTCGGGCTGGTGGTCCTCATCATCACGTATCTCACTGTCGTATTCGGCGAGCTGGTCCCCAAGTCGCTCGCGCTCCGCCATGGGGAGCGCGTCGCCCTCAAGGTCGCCAGACCCCTGGAGATTCTCTCCCGGTGGTTCTGGTTTCTCGCCCGTCCGCTCACCGCCTCCAGCCGCCTGATCCTCTCTCCGTTCGGCGTCCCCCCCACCGCAGCGGGCACCTTCGTGAGCGAGGAGGAGATCAAGCTGATGGTCCGCGAGGGCAAGGAGAAGGGGATCTTCGACCAGACGGAGCAGGAACTGATCCACAGCGTCTTCGAGTTTACCGAGTCCTCGGTCAGAGAAGTCATGATCCCTCGACCACGGATCGATGCGATCGAGCTGGAGACACCTCTGGAGGAGGCGCTCAAGTTCATCGTTGAGACGGGCCATTCCCGCTATCCCGTCTACCGGAAGAGTCTCGATGACGTCTGCGGGGTCCTGTACTACAAGGACCTCCTGCGCCTGCAACTGGAGAATCGGCCGGCCTCGCTCGGGGCGATCATCCACCCTGTCTATTTCGTGCCGGAGACGATGAAGGTCAGTCAGCTCCTGAAGGAGCTTCAGCGCAGGCGAATGGCAATTGCCCTGGTTGTGGACGAGCACGGCGGCGTGGACGGGTTGGTGACGATGGAAGATCTGCTCGAGGAGATCGTCGGAGAGATTCACGATGAGTACGATGCCGCCGGCAAGCCAGTCGAGCGGCTGAAGGACGGCTCGCTCCTCATCGACGCATCCCTGAGCCTCAAAGACTTGCAAGACGAGTACGGGCTGCCATTTCCTGAGTCGTCGGAGTACGAGACCCTGGCAGGCTTCATGCTGTCCCAGCTTCAGCGGATGCCCAAAGGCGGCGATATCATCAAGTATCAAGGGATGAAGTTGACGGTGGTCGATATGGAAGGCCGGCGGATCGCCCGGATCAAAGTGGAGGGGCTGGGGAAATAGGACTGGCAAGGAGGCGGCCATGAATCAACTGTATCTGATAGGTTTCCTGATTCTTGCGGTGGCGATCGCCATCTTCGCCATCCAGAACTCCGGCGAGGCGGTGGTGAAATTCATCGGCTGGCAGTTTCACAGTTCGCTGGTGGTCGTGGTCCTGATCTCGACCGCTGTCGGAGTCATCATGGCGGTCCTCTTGAGCATCCCGGGAACGTTTCGTCTGCGAGCACGATTGAAGGAACAGTCACAGCGAATCGTCGAACTTGAGCAGCGGCTTCGGGAGCATGAATCGAAAAACATCAAGGGCACACCCGAGGTTCGGGAGTAACTAGGAGGCTTCGGGCCGGGAACACCCGAGTTGCCTTTGCAGGGGAGGCCGTTTCGGAACGTCCAAGCCTCTCCGGTGGGAGCCTGGATTCGAGCACACGACCCTTCCTCTCTTGCTTCGCTTGAAGCTTCTCCTGTGCCTCCCAGATCTCCATCTGCTGTTCGCCGCTCGGCCATGGCCGGCCTCGCGCCGGAGATTCTCTGCTCAGGCGCCCCTGCGTCAGCCGACCAGTGTTTGTGCCGTGTGCCCTGGGCGCAAGACCGCATGCAATGAAGAAAGGAGATGAACGGCATGGTTGACAAGACGACTAACACTCTCTGGCGCGGACACAGACGGCGCCTGGAAGGCCAGATCACTGAGTACGCCAGAATCCTCCGAGCGATTGAGGGTCGCCTATTGCGAATTCGCGGGCGATTGCAGCGAGCAACGGGTGATGCCCAGGTGCGGTTGGCTTTCGCCTTAGAACGGTTGGAGTTCGACTATCAGAAAATCGTCGAGGGATGGCAGGCGATCCTCAAGGGCCTGGATCATACCTTCGCATCTGGTCGGCGGATCGGGCGTCAAGCGCTCGATCGCGCAGACGCTGTTCTGAGCGAAAGCTCCCCGCCCCCGAGCGCTCGGGAAAGGGCTCTTCGAAGGGCCCGCGTGGAGGTTGCCGCCCTGCGGAAGGGTCTCCAGGTTGGCCTGAGGCGAGGACGTCGGATGGCCGCCGTGGCAAGCCGCCGACGGGCCAAGCGTTCAAAACCGGAGTCGGGTGATACTTATTTCATTGGTTGACTTTGCAACGCTAGTGCCGTTCCAACTCGTTGCGGCTTATCGCCGACAGGGGCCCTGCTAAGAACTATCGCTTTCGCTAGCCTCACCATTTGGCGTAAATAGTTGGAACGGCACTAGCCGACCTAACGCCCCTGATGAGATTCTGGAGCAGTCGTGGAGCCATATTTGCGTTCGGTCAAGATTGGCCGGAACCCCTTTAATAATCTTGGGACGGCGCTGGGGCACCGTTGAAAGTGAGGGAAGGGTTGTGTTACGATGCGCCAATGTCTTTGGGTGGGTCCCACGCTAGCCGACTCAAGCGATCTTCTTGCGTGCCAGTGCCGTTCCAACTTGATGCGCCGAATTTGAGCGGCCTCCCTTATGGCAGTGCTCGCGACAGCGCGGAAAGGCAAAGTCGCCATAAATAGTTGTAACGGTACCAGTATTCAAGCTCTCTCTGCGACGCCTCGTTGTCAAGCAGGACCGATCATAACCACCATGGGTGAATCCGATGCCGGCAACGCTTTCCACTGAAGAGATAGAAGCGATCGTCCGAGGTGAGCACGGAGATCCCTTCGCACTGCTTGGCCCTCATCAGATCGGCGAGGGAGCCAGGAGCGCCGTGGCTGTGCGAGCCTTCCTCCCGGACGCCAGGCGGGTGACGGTTGTCCCAGCCGATCGCCCTGACGAGGGGCGGCTAATGAATCTGGTGCACCCCGAAGGCCTCTTCGAGGCTGTGTTTCCGGGACATCGCACCCCTTTTGCTTATCGACTGCGGGTGATCGATAACCAGGGACAGCAGTTCAAGGTCGAAGATCCATTCCGCTTTCCGCCGACCCTGAGCGACTACGACTTGTACCTGATGAGAGAGGGCACCCATCTCAGGAATTACGAAAAGCTGGGAGCGCATCTGACGAAGCTCGAAGGGGTGCCGGGGGTGTGCTTTGCGGTCTGGGCCCCCAATGCAAAGAGGGTCAGCGTCGTGGGTGACTTCAACCGCTGGGACGGCAGGCGCCACCCGATGCGCAACCACCCCGGAAACGGGATCTGGGAGATTTTTATTCCGGGTCTGGCGGAAGGCGCGCTGTACAAATTTGAGATCAAGGCCCATTCCGGCGAGCCGATCGCCCTCAAGGCCGATCCATTCGCCTACGCCTTCGAGCCGCCGCCCCGGACCGCCTCGATCGTGTACGACCTCGACAACTTCAGGTGGGAGGATTCGGCGTGGATGGAAGCCCGTGAGCACCACAACGCTCTCGAGCGCCCTGTCGCGATCTACGAAGTGCATCTTGGCTCGTGGATGCGCGTGCCGGAACAGACGGATCGGTTTCTGTCCTACCGGGAGCTTGCGCACCGATTGGCGGACTACGTCAGCGAATTAGGGTATACCCACGTCGAGCTGCTCCCCATCACGGAGCATCCGTTTTACGGGTCCTGGGGATACCAGACGATCGGCTCCTACGCACCCACCTGTCGCTATGGGACGCCTGCCGACTTCATGTATTTCGTTGATTACTTGCACCAGCGCGGCATCGGCGTGATCCTCGACTGGGTGCCGGCCCACTTTCCCCGCGATCCCCATGGGCTGGTCTATTTCGACGGGACCCACCTCTACGAGCACGCCGATCCCCGGAAAGGCGAACAGGGCGAGTGGGGCACCCTGGTCTTCAACTACGGCCGCAACGAGGTGGCCAACTTCTTGCTGGGCAGCGCGCTCTTCTGGCTGGAGCGATATCACCTGGATGGCTTGCGGGTGGATGCCGTCGCCTCGATGCTCTACCTGGACTACGCCCGGAAGCCCGGGGAGTGGATCCCAAATGTCCACGGAGGGAACGAGAACCTGGAGGCGATCGCTTTTCTCAAGCGCTTTAATGAAGCCGTGTACAAGCACCATCCCGGCGTGATGACGATCGCCGAAGAATCCACCGCCTGGCCACTGGTCTCGCGTCCCACCTACGTGGGTGGCCTCGGCTTCCTTCTGAAGTGGAACATGGGATGGATGCATGACATGCTCGACTACATGGCCCTCGACCCGATCTACCGGAGCTATCACTACAACAATCTCACCTTTGGCCTCCTCTATGCGTTCAACGAGAACTTCGTCCTGCCCCTCTCCCACGACGAGGTGGTGCACGGCAAAGGCTCGCTGCTTGGGAAGATGCCGGGCGACATCTGGCAGAAGTTCGCCAATCTGCGCTGCTTCTACGTGTACATGTACGGCCATCCTGGCAAGAAGCTCCTGTTCATGGGCGGGGAATTCGGCCAGTGGCGGGAGTGGGATCACGATCAGAGCCTGGACTGGCACCTGCTCAATGAAGGTCCCCACCACAGGGGGTTGCAGGACTTGGTCCGTGACCTGAACCGCCTCTACCGGTCTCAGCCGGCCCTGTTCGAGGTCGATTTCGAGCCTCGCGGTTTCGAGTGGATAGACTGCCACGACTGGCAGGGGAGCATCGTTTCCTTTTTGCGCAGGGCCAAGAATCCGGACGACTTCGTCGTTGTTGTCTGCAACTTCACTCCCGTGCCCCGGCACGGCTATCGCGTCGGAGTTCCCGTTGGAGGCGACTACGTGGAGGTCCTGAACAGCGATGCCGCGATCTACGGCGGGAGCAACCTGGGAAACGTCGGTATGGTCACGGCGCAACCGATCCCCGAACATGGACGTCCGTTCTCGTTGGTCCTCACCCTCCCACCCTTGGCCGGGTTGATCCTCAAGCCCAGGCCGCAGCAGGTCCGGCATGAGGATTCAGGCCGGGTGCCATTCCCACCGCCAGCAGAGTGAACTGGGATGACAAGAGGACTCACTGACAGGCTCCGCTTTCTTCTCGTCATCCACAACCATCAGCCATTGGGCAACTTCGACGAAGTCATCCACGCGCTCACGGACAGGGCCTACCGGCCCTTTCTCGAGGCGATCCTCGACCGGCCCGCGATCAAGCTGACGCTTCATGTCAGCAGGCCCCTCCTCCTGTGGATGGAGCATCGGGCG
>JBGQIR010000107.1:0-6580 GCA_041498535.1 Methylomirabilis sp. (SeqCode) | reverse complement strand
GATTGCGAGATCGTTCGCGTTGACCATGATTCTGTACTAGCTTAGCTCCTCAGTGGCAAAGGTGATTGGGTTGCAGGTGAGCATTAGGAGTCTTTGTCCTATGTCGATTACCGCTGCATCTTCGCCAATCTTGGGACCCACCAGGACTCGCGGGTCTTCCAGGCGGATCCGGTCGAGCAGCAACCTCAGAAGATCAGTCGGGAGCTTGCCGGCCGAGAGGCGATGGACCATGAAGCGGCGAGGCGGTTACAATGAGGGGATGCTGAAGGGAGACGGGGTGATCAGGCTGAGCAACAGCAGCAGCGATGCGAAGGCCACCAGCCTCCTCCGTTCATCCAGGGGGGTCAGGTCGTTCAGGGGAGGAGGGTGTCTCAGCCCAAGGATCAGGGAGAGGGACGCCCAGAAAAGCCATCCGGGCCAGAAGGCGATCCCCATGCCGACCAGCGCCAGAAGGGTGATGATCGCGACCTTCCGGTGATGCCTTCCCATCAGCGCATACGCCATGTGGCCACCGTCCAGTTGACCGATCGGGAGCAAATTCAGCGCGGTCACGAACAGGCCGATCCAACCAGCGAAGGCGACCGGGTGCAGCAGGACGTCGGCGCCCTGAGGGATGGGTCCCAACGTCAACCACTGCAGAAGAGAGAACAGAAGCGGGGTTCCCAACGCGATGCCCCCGTGGCCGGTCGAATTCTCCGGTACCAGATCCGACCAGGAGAGCCCCATCACGATGGCCGGCAGGGCCACGCAGAGGCCTGCGAGTGGTCCCGCGATCCCGACGTCGAACAGGGCCTTGCGATTGGTGACCGGCGACTTCATCTTGATGAAGGCACCGAACGTCCCGAGCCCAATCGGAGCCGGGATGAAATAGGGGAGCGTCACGGTAATGCCATACCGTCGAGCAGTGAAGTAGTGGCCGAGTTCATGCACGCCGAGGATCGAAAGGAGGGTGACCGCGAAGGGAAGCCCCAAGACGAGCGCCCAAGGATTCGTCAAGGGATCGGCACCACGGTTCGTGGCACCCACAAACATGGTCGTGACCAGGGTGGCCAAGAACAGGAGGATGTTGACCCACCGGCCCGAACCGGGCCGACGCGGCGGAGGCTGCACCCGGAAGACCCCGATCTCCTCTTCGCTTCGGATGAGGGGGTAGTAGCCGTGCGGGGCGAGCCGATCAGTCAGCAGGGTCAGAGCCCTACCAGGATCGACCAACAACCTTCCGCTGAAACGGATGGTCCCATCGAACACCTGCCGATCGGAGATGGCAAAAACGCCCGCCATCTCCCGTTCGATGTCAACGAGGGTTCCGTCTCCTGGGTTCTGCCAACTTGCCATAGGCTACTTATACCACGCGTCCGGCGTGCCGTCAAAGCCCTCCCCAGCCTCTCCTGTGGTGTCCTTGGTTTGAAGGACTCGAAGCTCGTTGGAGAGCGATTCGGCCAGCGAAATCATCGACCCCTGAGACCTGCGCGGCTTGCGTAGTAGTAGAAGGCCGCTCGGATGTTGAGTCGTTCGAACTTCATCCGCTCGGGAAAGGGGGCGAAGGGGGCGGCTTCCCGGATCGCCCGGACCGCCTCGTTATCCAGTGGAGCAATCCCGGAGGTGTCGATAAGCTGAAGGTCGCTCAGGCGGCCATCGCGGGTGATGCCGAACGTCACGACCAAATTCCCGGTCAGGCCCCGGGCCTCCGGCGGGTAGCCCCAAGTATTCTCGATCCGCCGCTTGACGCCAAGCAGGTACGAGGCAAATCGGGAATCCTGGCTGTCCAACGAGATGGTCCGCTCTGTCGTAGAACCGGTGTCCCCTTCCTCTCCTGTATCGGCATCTTGATAGCGATACTTGCTGGGATCGAGGTTCTTCCAAAGCATGGCCACCTGACCCCGGAGATCGTATGGACGGCCAGACCCCTCGACGCCATCGCCAGATGATGGTCCCCCCTGAGCCCCTTTCGCCCCGGGGGTACCCGGGCGCCCTGGCGAAGCAGCTTTGGCGGCTCCCTCAGAGCCGAGCGCTGGCGGGACGCCCTGTGCACGCGTCGCCCTGGCCTCGCGAGACCGGCCGGCCGACTCCATTGGCGGCGGGACTGCCGCAGCCTTGCCGGCGGGCGCAGCGGGAGCCGGCGCTACGCGCGGCGGAGGCGCGATCAAGGGAGTAGGAGCAGTTCGAGGCGCGGCAGTCGGCGAAGATGATGGCGGCGACTCGGCAAGCAGGGAAGGCGCAGACGGCACAGCGGGCATAGAAGGGCTGGGGACCGCCCGCGGCGCAGGAGCCGCCGGACCCACCTGTGGGGGGGGCGGGGGAGGCAAGATCGCGGCACGGGGGGACGCAGATTCCAGGTTGGGATGCAAGGAACTGTCCGGCGTCTTCGCCGGACCCTCCTTCTCCGCCGGACGCTGCGCGCGCCCGCTGAACTGCCCGAGATTCCGCGAGTCAAGGGGAGGCCGATTGGCCCCCGGGGCGCGCTGATCCACGATCCGGACCCGAAGAGGCCGTTCGGAGGGAAACGGGACAGAGATCTGCAATTTGCTCAGCAGGCCACCAAGGATGAGATGGGCCAGGAGCGACAGCATGATGAACTTTTGGATGTGCAGCCGTTCAGTAAACATTTTCCGCGTCCCGTCACCCCCGTGATGCCGCCATTCGCGACACCGACGCCTCAACGTCGAACGTCAATAGATAAAGTTACAATAGTCCCCTGCCGATGAGTTTGTCAAGGGATGAGCGTGTCCGCTGATGGCAGTCCGCGTGCTGAAAATCGCGCTACGGCTTTTCCGGCAGGATGGTCACCCAAGGGATATCGCGGGTGGGGTGGCGCGTGACGAGTACGTCGATGCCGAAGACCCCTCGGAGCAGCTCTTGCTGGATGACCTTCTCCGGCGGGCCGTCGGCAACGATGCGCCCCGACGACAGAACGACCAGGCGGTCGAAGTAGAGCGCGCACAGATTGAGGTCGTGCATGGCCGAGACCACCGTGAGGCCTCGCGCTCGGTTAAATCGCTGGATCAGTGACAGAATCCGGAGTTGGTGACTGAGATCGAGGTGCCGGGTCGGTTCGTCGAGGAGCAGCAGCCGCGGCTCTTGCGCCAACGCCATGGCAAGGATGACACGCTGGCGCTCGCCTCCCGAAAGCGCGTCGTATGGCCGGCCCGCAAAGGGAAGGACGTCGGTGGCCGCCATCGCAGCCCCGACCGCCTCTCGATCCTCGCGGCTAGGACCGCGGAAGCGGCGGAGATACGGCGTCCGCCCGAGCAACGCCACCTCTGCCGCTGTCATAGTGAACGAAAGAGCGATCTCCTGGGGAACCATGGCGATCGACCGCGCCAGCTCTCGCCGCCCCAACGCCCCCAGCACTCGACCGTTGAAGTGCACCTCACCCATGTCGGCAGGAAGCAGGCCCAGCATCAGCTTGAGGAGGGTCGTCTTCCCGGAGCCATTCGGCCCGAGGACCGCGACCATCTCTCCCTGCTCGATCCTCAGATCGATCCCACCAAGGGCGAAGCCGGTCGGATACGAGAATCTGACCCCATCGAGGCGAATCGCCGCCGTCACCGCCACGTTCGCTCCCGCCCGTTTCGCCGGAGAAGGAACAGGAAGAGCGGTCCACCGAGGAGGGCCGTGAAGATCCCGACGGGAAGCTCGACCGGGGCAACGACGGAGCGCGCGGCCGCGTCCGCCAGAACCAGGAGGGTCGCGCCGGCCAGCGCCGAGGCCGGCAGGAGGCGCCGGTGGTCGGGCCCTATGGCCAGCCGGAGGATGTGCGGGACGGCAAGCCCCAGGAAGCCGATCAAGCCGCTGACGCTGACCGCGGCGCCGGTGAGCAGCGCGCCGAGCCCGATGATCCGGTTGGCCTCCCGATCAAGGTCCACACCCACCGCGACGGCCCCCTCTTCGCCGAGCGCCAGGGCGTTCAGCGAGTTCGCGAAGCCGCAGGCGACAGCGATCCCGCAGACAATGATCGGACCCACCACCCACAATTGCCGTGGGTCGTGGATCGCGATACCGCCCATGAGCCAAGTGAAGACCCGGCGGAGCTGAAATTCGCTGCCCTCGAAAAGAAAGATGGTCAAGGAGCCTAAGTACCCGAGAACGGTATTGACGACAACTCCGGCGAGCAGCAGGCTCACGACCGACATCTGCCCCCTGACCCGCGCAAGCCGGTACACCAGCAGCACTGCGAACAGGCCGCCGACGAATGCCGAGAGCGCCACCGACCCGAAGCCGAGAACGGAGGCCGGAGGTAAAAGGAGCATGGCAACCGTCGCGGCGAAGCCGGCTCCAGCAGACGTGCCGATGATGTAGGGGTCAGCAAGCGGGTTGCGAAGCAACCCCTGAAAGAGTACGCCGGCCGTCGCCAGCGCGGCGCCCACCAGCGCCCCGCCCAGCACTCTCGGCAGGCGGAGCTGAAGGAGGATCGTCTCGTCGGCCGGCAGCCAGGTCACCGTTCCGACGGACACGCCGGCCCACCTGAGCAGGATCTTGAGGATGGTCGCCGGCGACAGAAGGACCGCGCCCTGCATGACACCGATCAGAAACGCCAGCAGGAGGAAGATCGAGAGGCCCACATAGAGCGTCACGCTTCGCAGGCGCACTGGAAGCTGTACCCACGACGTCGCCTCTCTAGACGGCCCTACGGATACCGGGCGCATGAGGCCACGAAGCGACCGGCCAGGCTTGGGTCGGTCGCCAGATGCAGGTGGACAAACGTCGCCAGCAGGTTGCCACACTGGTACCCCTCTGACCGTCCGTCCAGGTTGAGGATTCTGTACGCAGGCCTCGCCGACCCCCCGCCGTCCCACTGCGCGCAGTGAAACTCGTGGCCGCGCAGCCGCGTTCCCGGCCCGGCCAGGATATTCTCACCCAGCGGCTCGACCTCCACATAGCCGATTCGCAGTCTCCCCCGCTCCATCACCGCCCTTCCTGGAACAGCCCCGACCATCGGGAAGGATGTTCCGTCGAAATCAACGATCGCTTCGGTCAGGTACATCAGGCCACCGCACTCGGCATAGATCGGCATCCCGTCACGCACACTCTCCAGAAGCTCCCGTCGCATCCGCCCGTTCGCCTCGAGCTGGTCGCCGAACAGCTCGGGGAAGCCTCCTCCGATGTAGAGCCCTTGCGCGCCGGATGGCAGCGAGGCATCGTGAATCGGGCTGAAGCGGACCAGGTCGGCGCCGGCCGCGGTGAGCAGGTCCAGCCCGTCGGCGTAGTAGAATGAAAAGGCCTCATCCTGGGCCAGGGCGATTCTGACCGGACGGGTCGGGACGTCGATCTTGAACAGCGAAGCCGATGCAAGCGGCACTGGCTCGGCCTGTGCGGCCAGCGCGATCAATCGATCCAGATCGAGATGTCCTTCGATAATCGGGACCAACCGTTCCAGGAAGGCATCGAGGGGATGGCGCTCTGTCGCCGGGACCAGACCAAGATGGCGTTCCGGCAGCGCGAGGTCCGGGACCTCCGGCAGGGCCCCCAGCACCGGCAGACCCGTCAGCCCCTCGACCGCCTCCTTGGTCCAGTCGCGATGCCGCGGTCCTGCGACGCGGTTCAGGATGATCCCGGCCAGCCTCACCCCGGGGTCCAGTCTGGCATAGCCCAGGGCCATTGCGGCAGCGCTTCGAGCCGTCCGGCTCACGTCCAGCACCAGCAGGACCGGCGCCCTGAGCAACTTTGCCATCTGCGCGGTGCTGCCGGCCTCGTCCAGGCCGCTCAGGCCATCGAAGAGTCCCATCACCCCCTCAATCAAGGCGATGTCGGCCCCCTCGCTCGAACGAGCGAACAGCTCGAGGACGGTCGCCTCAGAGAGCATCCAGGCATCCAGATTGCGAGAAGGCCGCCCGGCAGCGACCGCATGGTAGCTGGGGTCGATGTAGTCGGGGCTGACCTTATAGGGCTGGACCTTGAGACCGCGGCGCACAAGGGCCGCCATCAATCCGATGGCGATAGTGGTCTTGCCGACGCCGCTCGTGGTTCCCCCGATCACCAGGCGAGGAACCTGAATCCCCGTCATCTGAATCGGTCCGGGTGGAGGCGCCTGGCCATCAGCTCGAGCCCTTCGACGATCCTGGGTCCGGGGCGACTGATCAGTTCAGCGTTGATCGAATACATCGCCCCCCGATCGACGGCCCGCAAGAGGCTCCATCCAGGTCGGCGGGCCACCGTCTGTGGGGTCTGCGGGTTCATGATAACGAGCTCATCAGCCAGGATGATCATGTCGGGGTCAGCCCTCAATAGCTCTTCCAGGCTGAACTGAGGCCAGGCGGTCCTAGAGGATGCGGCGACGTTCACCCCGCCGGCAAGCTGTACCAGGAGATCGACGAACGAGCCAGGGCCCGCGGTGAATGGGCGGATCGGGTCGGTCGCGTCGAGCTCCACGAAAACCTTTGGACGTGGAGCCCCCCGCACCTTCGCCAGGACCGCCGCAACGCGCTGGCGCATCGCATCGACCAGACGCTTCGCCCGCCCCTCTGCCTCCACGATCCGTCCGATCAGCAGGATGTTCCGGTAGACATCCTCCAACGTTCGCGGCGCGAGCACCAGTACCTTCACGCCCTGCCGATCGAGCGGCAAAACCGGCTCAGCACTG
>JBGQIR010000106.1:0-6601 GCA_041498535.1 Methylomirabilis sp. (SeqCode) | reverse complement strand
GCCTGCCTGAGACGGCGGAATCGCTCGTCGATCCGATTCATCCCGCTTCGACCCGGCGCGGTCGTTCCGAACGGCCCAGCAGCTCTGCCACAACCTCCACGTCCTTGTCCCCTCGGCCGGAAAGGTTGATCACCACTATCTGATCCTTCCCCAGCGTTGGTGCTAGCCTCTTGACATGCGCGACTGCGTGCGCGCTCTCCAGTGCGGGGATGAGCCCTTCGAGTTCGCTCAAGAGCTGAAAGGCCTCGAGCGCCTCGGCGTCGGTGGCTGAGACGTACTCGATGCGACCAAGGTCCCGGTAGTAGCTGTGCTCCGGGCCGACACTCGGGTAATCCAACCCCGCAGAGACCGAGTGGGTCGTCTGGATCTGGCCGTCGCCATCCTGCAAAATGAAGCTCATTGTCCCGTGGAGGACCCCCACCTCCCCGGCGGCAAATCGGGCGGCGTGCTGACCGGAGTCAATCCCCTTGCCCGCAGCCTCGACCCCGACCATCCGGACAGCGGGGTTGGCGAGGAAGTCGTAGAACAGGCCGATCGAGTTGCTGCCGCCCCCGACGCAGGCCACAAGATAATCCGGGAGTCTTCCCTCCAGCTCCAGGATCTGCGCCCTGGTTTCGCGGCCGATCACCGACTGAAAATCCCGAACCATCATCGGGTAGGGATGCGCGCCGAGGACCGACCCGAGGACATAGTGGGTTGTTTCGACGTTCGTGACCCAATCGCGCATCGCCTCATTAATCGCATCCTTCAGGGTCCGGCTCCCCGACTCGACCGGGATGACCTTTGCGCCAACGAGGCGCATACGGACGACGTTCAGTGCCTGCCGTCGCATGTCCTCGGTGCCCATGAAGACATCGCAGACCAGGCCGAACATGGCGGCGACCGTGGCAGTGGCCACCCCATGCTGCCCCGCACCGGTCTCGGCGATGACCCTCGGCTTTCCCATGCGGCGGGCGAGCATGATCTGACCCAGCGTATTATTGATCTTGTGGGCACCGGTGTGGCAGAGATCCTCCCGCTTGAGATAGATCCGGGCACCACCGAAATGCTCGGTCAGTCGGCGAGCGAAATAGAGGGGCGTCGGGCGTCCCACGTAGTGGCGGAGATAGCCCTGCAATTCCGACTCAAAGGTCGGGTCCGCTTTGGCCTTGAGATAGACCTGCTCCAGTGTCTCGAGCGCCGCCATCAGGGTCTCGGGGACAAACTTCCCACCGTACTTCCCGAAATGCCCGCTGGCATCGGGGACTGTGTCTCTGCGTGTGGACTCAGCGCGCTGCGGCTTTTTTCGCCCGGTCAATGAACTCCCTCACCTTTCGATGATCTTTCCGGCCCGGGGAGGCCTCGACGCCGCTGCAGACATCGACAGCATAGGGCCTGACCTGTACGATCGCTTCGGCGACATTGTCGGCTGTCAGCCCGCCGGAAAGGATAATCCTGGCCTCCCGAGCAGCCTTGGCCGCGATCTCCCAGGGGAAGGTCTTTCCCGTCCCACCCGGCCGGTCACCGGCATAGGTGTCCAGCAGGTAGGCCCGCGCCCGCTGATACCTGTGGAGCGCACCCAGGTCGTCCTCGTCTTGAATCCGGACCGCTTTGACGAAGGGGAGGTGGAGACGGCTGCACTCTTCGGGGGACTCGCTTCCGTGAAGTTGCGCAATGGACAGGCCACACGAGGCGGCGATCCTTTCAATCTCCTCGGCTGCCCGGTCGATGAACACCCCCACGGTAGCGACGAATGGGGGCAACTCTGCCGCGATGGCAGCGGCCGCCTCCGGTTCGATATGCCTTGGGGTCTCTTTCACGAAGATGAATCCGAGGGCATCGGCCCCGGCCTCCACCGCCGCCCAGGCGTCTTCGCGCGACGTGATCCCGCAGATCTTGACGCGTATCATCCGGCCGATCCCGCCAACAGCTCCCTCAGCTTTTCCCCTGGATCTGGACTTGTGAGCAGGACTTCCCCGACCAGGATCGCATCCACTCCTGCCGCTGCCAAGCGCCGCACATCCTCCGGCCGGCCGATCCCACTTTCACTGACCACCACCGCCTCCTGTGGAATGTGCGGAAGCAGAGTGAACGTGGTCTCTAGTCGGGTCTCAAATGTGGCAAGGTCGCGATTGTTGATCCCGATGAGCGTGGCCCCTGCTTTGTGCGCAGTCTCCAACTCCTCCAGGGTGTGGACCTCCAACAGCGTGTGGAGCGAGAGCGATTTGGCCAGCGAATACAATTCCAACAGTTGCGAGGGATCGAGGGCGGCAGCAATGAGCAGGATCGCATCTGCCAGGTGCACACGGCTCTCGTAGATCTGGTAGGGCGTGATAACGAAGTCCTTTCTCAGGACCGGAAGATCGACGGCACCCCTAGCCGTCGCCAGATCCTCAAGACTCCCTCTGAAGAAGTGGTTGTCCGTCAGGACCGAGATCGCGGAGGCCCCTGCCGCCCGATACGCGGCCGCGATTTCGGCCGGATCGAGCGGGTCACGGATTGCCCCCAGCGAAGGGGATGCCCGTTTGATCTCAGCAATGGCCCTGAGCGGCGAGACCCTCTTCGTCCCTCTCCGAACCCGCGCGACAGCCTCCGTGAAATCGCGGGGGGGCGGTAGATCCAGCGCTCTCGATCTGAGGTCCGCGAGGGGGACTACTGACTCTCGTTCAACCACCTCCTGCCGTTTGTGGCTTAGAATGTTACGAAGAAACACCGCTCACCCTCAATGCTGGCTGTGTTGCCGGCTGAAGTCCACCAATCTCCGAAGCTTCTCCATGGCGGCACCGCTGTCGATCGAGCGGGCAGCCAGCTTGACCCCCTCATGGAAGTCGTTGGCCTTGCCGCCTGCGACAATGGCAAGTGAGGCGTTCATCAAGACCACGTCGCGCCTCGGCCCCTCCTCTCCGCTCAAAACCCTCTTGATGATCTGGGCATTCTCCGCGGCGTTGCCGCCCTGAAGATCGCTAAGATGTGACCGCTTCAGGCCGAAATCCTCCGGGGACACCATGTAGGTGTGAACATGACCCCCCTTGACCTCCGAGATCTTGCTTTGTCCCGATGGAGAGACCTCATCAAGCCCGTCAAGGCCATGAACGACAAAGGCCCGCTTCGACCCCAGCTCGTTCAACACCTTTGCCAGAACCTCGGTGAGTCTTTCCTGATAGACACCCACCACCTGGGCCGACGCCCCCGCGGGGTTGGTGAGGGGGCCAAGGATGTTGAAGACTGTCCGGATTCGTATTTCCCGGCGGGCCGTCATGACGTACTTCATGGCCTTGTGAAGCAGCGGCGCATACAGGAAACCGATCCCGATCTTGTCGATGCAATCTCCCACCTGTTCAGGCGTCAGCTCCAGGCTGACGCCCAGCGCCTCCAGAACATCGGCGCTCCCGCACAGACTCGACACTGAACGATTGCCGTGCTTGGCGACAGGGATTCCCGCCCCGGCCACCACGAATGCGGTGGCCGTCGAGATGTTAAAGGTGTTGCTGGCATCGCCCCCGGTGCCGCAGGTATCGACCAGCGCCTCGCGGTCCGTGCCGGAGATCGAGGCCTCAACCTGCCCGCGCACCTTCACCGGGGAGACCTTCTCCCGCATCGCCCTGGCGAAACCGGTAATCTCCGCGACGGTCTCGCCTTTGACCCGAAGCGCGGTCAGAAACGCCGCGATCTGCGCGTCGGTCGCCTTCCCCGACATGATCTCATCCATGGTCATGAAGGCTTCTTCCGCGCTAAGGTCTTCTCGCTCTACCACCTTCTTCAGCGATTCAAGGATCATCAGACCCCTCCGGCCACCTTCTTACGAGAGGGAAAGGAAGTTCCTGAGCAGAGCCTTCCCTTCCTTTGTCAGGATCGATTCAGGGTGAAACTGGATCCCTTCGACAGGATGCTTTTTGTGGCGAAGCCCCATGATCTCCCCCTCGGCCGTCTCGGCCGAGACGTCCAGGCAGTCCGGGAGCCCGCTCCGCTCCACCAAGAGAGAATGATAGCGTGTTGCCTCGAACGGGTTCTGCAACCCGGAGAAGATCGTTCGGCCATCGTGGTGGATCGGGGAGGTCTTGCCGTGCATCAGGCGAGCAGCCCGAACGATCCGGCCGCCGAACGCCGCGCCGATGCATTGATGGCCGAGACAGACGCCAAGGATCGGGATCTGTCCTGCAAACCGCAGGATGAGGTCGCAGCAGATGCCGGCTTCTTTTGGGGTCTTCGGTCCCGGAGAGATCACAATCTTATCTGGTCGCAGCTCCGCAAGTTCATCGAGGGTCATCTGGTCATTCCGGAAGACCCTGGGCCGTTCGCCAAGCTCGCCCAAGTACTGAACCAGATTATAGGTGAAGGAGTCATAGTTGTCGATCACGACCAGCATCTCATCCCCGCTCAACCAGCGATCAGATAGTCAGATTCGGCCATCTCGAGCGCTTTGATCATCCCCTTGGCCTTATTCATTGTTTCCTCGTATTCGCGCTGCGGGTCGGAGTCGGCCACGATACCGGCGCCGGCCTGTACATGCGCGGTCCCGTCGGCGATCAGGACGGTGCGGATGGTGATGCAGGTGTCCATGTTGCCGGAGAAGCCGAAATAGCCGACAGCGCCCGCATACGGCCCCCGCCGCACTCCCTCCAACTCCTCGATGATCTCCATGGCCCGGATCTTGGGGGCGCCGGTCACGGTCCCCGCGGGGAAGCAGGCGCGCAACAGATCGAAGGCATCGTGCCCTTCCTCGAGGACGCCTTTGATATTCGAGACGAGATGCATCACATGTGAATAGCGCTCGACGGCCATCAACTCCGTCACCGCAACCGAACCGATCCGGGCCACCCTTCCGACGTCGTTCCGTCCGAGATCCACCAGCATGATGTGTTCCGCCCGCTCCTTAGGATCGTGGAGCAGTTCCTGCTCCAAGGCCCGGTCCTCTTCATCGTCGCGCCCCCTGGGGCGGGTACCGGCGATGGGCCGCAGGTCGATCTTTTCTTTTTCCAACCGTACCAGGACCTCGGGTGAACTGCCAACCACCCGAAGATCGCCAAGCCGGAGGTAATACATATATGGCGAAGGATTGATGACGCGCAGTGCCCGGTAGATATCAAAGGGGTCCGCCGAGGTCTTGGCCGAGAGACGCTGGGAGATCACCACCTGGACGACATCTCCGGCCCGCACATATTCCTTTGCGGTCTTCACCGCCCGGATGAACTCCTCATGGCTCATGGTGGAGATGAGTTGAAGCTCCCCAGAACCTCCTCCCGTCGTCAGGCTGGTGCCAAGCGGACGCCGGAGTGAGCTGATGATGGCTTCGATCTTCCTGGCCGCGTCGTCGTACGCCTCCCGGAGTTTCCGGGACGTTGGCTCGGGAACAAAGGCATTAGAGACCACCTTGATCCGGTGGGATACGTTGTCGAAGATCACGAGGGTATCGGTGAGCAGAAACACGGCATCGGGCAGGTCGAGATCATCTTTGGTCATCGCCGGAAGCCGCTCGAATTGGCGAACAACGTCGTATGACAGGAACCCCACCATTCCTCCATAGAACCTGGGCAGATCATCAGCTCGGACCGGCCGGTATTGCCTCAGGATCGCCTTGAGGGGCTCGAGCAGATCCTTCTCGGTCTGGTGAATTTGGACCCCATTCGCCGTGACTACCTCGATCCGGGACCCTTTTGCCTTGAAGACGAGCCCTGGATTACTGCCGAGGAAGCTATACCGCCCCCACTTCTCTCCTCCTTCGACGCTCTCCAGGAGGAAGGCATAGTCGCCGCTATCGATTTTACGAAAGGCGGAGACGGGCGTCTCCATATCGGCGAGGATCTCACGATAGACCGGAATCAGATTCCCGTCTCTTGCCTTCCGCGAGAACTCATCGAAGGAGGGGCTCAGCATCTCGATGTTCTCCAGTTGTCGAGCATTCACGCTCAGGGCTGAAAACACAGGGTTTGACCGTACCACAGGGAAGAAAAAGCGGTCAAGAAGAAACCCGGCGTGCAGGATTCTTGGAAGGTCGGGAGGTGGTGTGGATGAATTGTCTCAGAGAGCTGCGGATCAAAGATATTGCTGGATCTTGCCCTTGATGGCTGATTTGGGAAGGGCGCCAATGACCTGCTCGACCCGCGACCCATCCTTGAAAAAGAGAATGGTCGGGATGCTTTGGATCCCGAATCGAGCCGAGGTCTCTCGGTTCTCATCCACATTCAGTTTGGTGACAGTGATCCGTCCCTCATACTCGACCGCCAATTCTTCAAGGATGGGGGCGACCATCCGGCAGGGACCGCACCACTCGGCCCAGAAATCGACCAGGATCAGTCCCTTCCCTTTGATCACATGCTCGTCAAAGTCATTGTCAGTGACCTGAAGAACCTTATCCGACGCCATACAAGTCTCCCTATTCACCCCTAACGTGATAATGCCCTCGCCGGGCTTTCCGGCAAGGGCAATCCCTTGTTAACTACCCGTATACTAAAGGACGAAGCCTCGGCTGTCAAGCTGTTTGAAGCAGCCACCATCTCCAGCTACATTATGTCGATTGCAACTCATTGGCAACCCGGGCCAGCAGGTCCGTAAATGCTCGAGACAAACCGACGGGCTCGGCGGCGCAACATGCCTGCTTCAGCGCGAGGCACATTTCAGACAG
>JBGQIR010000105.1:0-6618 GCA_041498535.1 Methylomirabilis sp. (SeqCode) | reverse complement strand
GGATTCAGCACCGAAGGTTTCTCAGGGACTAGCGCATGTATTTACCATCTGGGGTCTATCACGAAACCTACCGCGCGGACCATGCCTGGTGGCAGGCGGCCTTCGTCCGGGCCAAGATGGCCTTCTTGGTCCTTCTCCTCCTTGTCGGCCTGCCACTTTCAGGGGCCTACGCCCTTTCCGTCGCCAATATCATCGGCTACACGATTCTGTCGGCCCTTGGCGTCCAGCTCCTGATCGGGTATACCGGGCAGATCACCCTGGGCCACGCAGCCTTCATCGCCGTGGGGGGTTACGCCACCGCTATCGGGATACTCCAGTATGGGCTGCCGTACCCCGTCAGCATGGCGCTAGGCGCGATCCTGGCCGGCCTCTGGAGCGTCCTCTTCGGACTTCCATCTGCTAGGGTCAAAGGTTTCTATCTCATCATGACGACGATGGCGGCCCAGTTTGTCACGGTTGATTTCATCATCACCAATTACGTCAGTCGAGTCGGAGGGCGGGGACAGTCCTTCTCGCTACCCCCGGGCACCATCACTGTGGGTCCATGGGTCATCGACACAGAGCTTAAGGTGTACTACTTGATGATTGGCCTTGTGATCCTGTGTACGACGGGGATGGCGAACCTGCTGCGCACGCGGGTGGGGCGGGCCTGGATCGCGATCCGGGACAATGATATCGCCGCCGAGATGATGGGGGTCAATGTGGTCCGGTATAAGCTCCTGGCTTTTTTCGTCGCTGGAGTCCTGGGGGGGATTGCGGGTGGATTCTGGATTAGCTCTCTCTATGTGGTCAGCCCTGATCATTTCCAGTTTTCCTGGTCCGTGTGGCTCGTGGGTGTTATCCTGATCGGCGGGGTGGGGAGCCTGCACGGGGTCATCTTTGGCTCGATCTTCGTTACGGTCCTCCTCGAGCGGCTGCAGGCCGCCGTGATTCCCTTGAGCGATGCCTTCCCTGCCCTTTCGACCGGCTTCCTGTACATCAAGGAGGGGGTCTTTGGGCTGGCCATCGTTCTCTTCTTGCTTTACGAGCCGAGGGGGCTGGCCTATCGGTGGCAGCAGCTCAAGAACTACTTTAACCTGTGGCCCTTCGCCTATTAGTGTCCGACAATGAAATGCTGCATGCGTGACGCAGGTACTGAGACCGCCGAGACAGAGAATCCAGTTCAGAGCGACAATACGCTGCGAGTGTGAACCGAATCGAGCGGCGGAGCACTGGTGTTCAACATCACATCACGGGAGGTAAACTATGCTTAATAAGACGATGATCCGACTGGCCTGTGCCCTTCTCGTGGCGGCCCTGCTGCCGCTGCCGGCTGGGGCCCAGAACGTGGTGAAGCTTGGCTCCCTGAATGACTTTACCGGTCCCACGTCCGACGTCGGCAAGGATGCCGGACTAGGGATTCGGGAGGCCGTCCAGTACGTCAATGACACTGGGGGGATCAACGGCAAGCGCATCAAGCTCTTCCAGTACGATTACGGCTATCGGGTTCCTGAGGCGGTCACCACATACAAGCGGTTCCGGGACTTCGATAAGGTCGTGGCTGTCTTTGGATGGGGTACGGGAGATACCGAGGCCCTCGCGCCCACTGTCGCGAAAGATCAGATGCCCTACCTTTCCCACTCCTTCTCCGCGTTTCTCGCCGACCCCAAGAAGACCCCTTACAGTTTCATCTATGGGACCGACTACTCCACCAACGCCAGAGCGGCCATGACCGCCTGGTATGACGAGGTCTGGTTGAAGGACCCTCGGTTCAAGGCGGAGCGTGAGAAGGGAGTCAGACCGCGATTCCTCAGTTTCTACATGAAAGCGTGCCCGTACTGTAGCGCTGCCATCAAGGCGTTGAATGACCATGCTGCCATGCTGGGGTTCGATGTGACGGGGGGGGACCAGGATGTGCCTCTGACTGCCCTGGACACCAAGAGCCAGATCCTGGCCGCCAAGGAGTTCAAGCCTCATTTGGTCTGGCACGGCAATATCGTCATGTCAGTGGCCACCGTTCTGAAGGATGCCCATGCACTGGGGCTGGGCGCGGACCATATCGTGAACAACTGGGGGTACGACGAGAACCTCGTCAAGCTGGCCGGCCCGGCTGCGGAAGGGGTGATCGGGCCGGCGGTCACGGCGTTCTACGGCGAGAAGATGCCCTTGATGGACAAGGTCGTCGAATACACGAAGAAGATGAATCCAGGTGTCCCCCAGCAGAATCGCCTGATCCGCACCGTTCAGTCCTGGGTGGATGTCCTCCTGATGCGGGAGGCGCTGGTCAGGGCCGATAAGGCCGGCAAGCTGAACGGCCCAGGGATCAAGGAGGCCTTTGAGAGCATCCGAGATTGGACCCCTGGCCTTGGGCGGCCGCCAATCACCATCACTTCCACTGATCACCGGCCCGGATCGTTCGTCCGAGTCTATCGGATCCAGAAAGGGAAGTTTGCCCTCCTGGAGGCGGTCGATCTCAAAAAGCGGTGGCCCGATAAGTGGGATAGTTGGCTGGGCTATTAGAGCCCTGAGGCTATATGCTGGGGGGTAAGATGTTGGGCTTTTTCTCAATGACCAGCATCATGATCTGACATCTGATATCAGCATGCTGAAGATTAATAACATCGAAGTGCTCTATCACGAGGTGATTCTGGCCCTCAAGGCGGTATCTCTTGAGGTGCCGGCGGGCGGGGTTGTCGCGCTGCTGGGCGCCAACGGGGCCGGGAAGAGCACCACGCTCAAGGCGATCTCTGGACTGCTCAGACACGAGAACGGGAAGGTGGCCGAGGGAAGCATTGAGTTCCTCGGGGAACGGATCGACCGGAAGTCCGCCGAGGAGATCGCCCGGATGGGAATTATTCAGGTAATCGAAGGGCGGCGGGTCTTCGAGCATCTGACTGTCGAACAGAATCTGAAGGTCGGCGCTCACCTTGGGGGCAACGGAGCCAAGCTCCGAAACGGCCTGGAGGCGGTCTACCACTACTTTCCCCGCCTTCGGGAGCGCCGGAACGTGGTGGCCGGATTTATCAGTGGGGGAGAGCAGCAGATGACCGTCATCGGCCGGGCCCTCATGGCCGGCCCCAAGCTCTTGCTGCTTGACGAGCCTTCCATGGGGCTGGCTCCCCTCCTGATCAAAGAAATCTTTGAGATTATCACCCGCCTGCATCAGGAACAGGGGATCGCGATCCTGTTGGTGGAGCAGAACGCCAAGCTGGCGCTCGCCGTTGCCCGCCATGCCTATGTGTTGGAAGGCGGGCGCGTGGTGATGAACGGCCCGTCAGAACAACTCAGGGAGAACCCTGATATTCGCGATTTTTATCTCGGCCTTACCGACCTAGGTGCCAGAAAGAGCTTCCGCGCAGTGAAACATTACAAGCGGCGAAAGCGGTGGATCACATGACCGCTGGGCTGCGAAAAAAGGGGGAGGGACCATGCGAAAAGCCCTTCTGATGGCGATCATCGTGGCGTTCATGACAAGCTTGGGCGTGACCGGCCACGCAACAGCGGCCAAGCTCAAATCGCCCACCGTCGAGCTGGAGCGTGTCGAAGTGGCCAGCTATTTCCCGTGGGCGGATAAGCCGACGAGAGTGCCGCTTGTCTTGGCCTTTGTCTTCCGGATCACGAACCCGAACGATTTCAAGGTTGCGCTGGAGGATCTGAAGTTCACGTATGGGTTCGAGGCCAAGCCGGGTGAGTATTTCGACCTTAACACCCCTACGGTGTATGACACCATCTACATCCCCGCCAAGACGACAAACCAACTCAGGGTTGTGAGTGTACTGGACTCCATGATCGTCCCGTCCACTCTCGCTGTAAGCGCGGGCGCCCGTGTGCAAGCCCTCGAACTGAAGATCCCGGAGGTGGTAAAGATGTGGTGGGAGCAGATCGGAGATTTCAGCTTCGGGATCAGAGTGTCGGAAGGGGTGGCGTCCATCACAAGCCAGGAGGGGGACGACCTGGTATTTTTTGAGGGGAAGTTTCCGAAAAAGTAATGGGGAGTCACGAATACTCTTGCGTTGTCAATGCGGGCAACTGCAAGGATCAGAGCAATTCCACTGTTTCGAGATTGCAGGGCTTGCCCTGAGCTGTGCCGAAGGGCCTGCCCTGAACCTTGTCGAAGCGGACCTGCCCTGAGCAGCACCGAGGGGGCTCGTTCCCCCGCAACGGCAATTCATGTAATCCGCTCGCATCATCGGGACAATCGATCCGGTGACGAAGAGAATTGACCGCAGTCCGGGGCTCTATGATCCAGAGCTCGAGGCGATGTCCCCAGAGCGGCGCCAAGCCTACCAGGCAAGCCGCCTTGAGGCTGTCGTGAAGCATGCGTATGATCACTCGCCCCATTTTCGGCGCAGGATGGAGGCCGCCGGCCTGACCCCGGCCGCCATCAAGGGCATCGAAGATCTGAACCCTCTCGGCGTTCTGAAGAAATCGAGTCTCTCCCAGCTCCAGAAGCAAGACCCGCCATTCGGGGGCCTTCTGCCGATGCCCCTGGCGGAAGTGGGCCGGATTTACCAGTCGCCGGGCCCGATCTATGAGCCCGAGAGCCGGAAGTCAGACTACTGGCGAATGGCGAGGGCGTTTTATGCCGGTGGCTTCCGTCATGGGGATGTGGTACAGGTCACCTTCGCCTATCACCTGACCCCTGGTGGCTGGATCTGCGACGGGGGCCTGAGGGCGCTTGGATGTATCGTGGTCCCGGCGGGCGTCGGCAACACCGAGGTTCAGGTGCAGCTCCTGCGAGACCTTCGGGTGACGGGATTCGTCGGGACGGCCGCCTTCCTGGCTACGCTGATCAGCAAGGCCGAGGAGATGGGGTGTGATGTTGCGAGGGACCTTTGCCTTCGTGTCGCGTCACTGGGTGGCGCGATGATGGCCGAGTCGATGCGGCAGTTGATGACAGAGCGCTATCGGCTTCTGATCAGGCAAACTTACGCAATCGGCGATCTGGGTCTCATCGGCTACGAGTGCCAGGAGGCATCTGGGATGCATATCGCCGATGACCTGCTCCTACAGATCGTTGACCCGCAGAGTGGCCTCGAGGTTCCCGCCGGGGAACCCGGGGAGGTGGTGATCACGCTGTTCGATCAGGTCTATCCGCTGATCCGATTTGGGACTGGGGACCTCTCGGCAGTCACGACAGAACCCTGTCCCTGTGGCAGGACCTCCGCGCGGCTCAAGGGAATCATGGGCCGAGTGGACGAGGTGACGAAGATCAAAGGGATGTTCGTCCACCCGCGACAGGTGGATGAAGTGGTGGGAGCGTTCCCCGAAGTCACGCGCTATCAAGTTGTCGTGCGCCCGAAAGGACATGACGATGAGATGGCCTTCCTGGTGGAGCTAGCAAGCGGCGTTGAGCCAGAGCCGCTCGTGGCCAAACTGAAAGAGAACATCAAGGATCTGTTGAAGATCCGGGCGACTGTTGAAGTGGTCCCTCCGGGGACCATCGCCGATGGAGCCAAGAAGATCCTCGATGAACGCCGATGGGACTAATCATGAGGATGGAGACCCTTCCTGCCACACCGCACGGCCAGTCACGGAACCGTAACACCGGCCCGGCAGACTGACAATCCGCAACCCCAATTTACCGAGGTCTGTCATAGGGGTATGTGATTTAATGGGTGCTATGTCTCCTCTCATTCGCAATCGTCAGACTCAATGTTCGAACCCTAAGAGGGGCCACAGACCAGGATGGGAAGCGACAATCGTCACCCTGTTCGTGATGGTGTCGCTTTCCTCTTCCACGTGGGGTGCGCCTCTGGCAAGAGTGGAGGACCTTCCCCATCTGCTTGAGCTCTCGCTCTTCCAGCCCGGCGAACCGAGCCTCCTCTATGACGACGAGGGTCAGGCGTTCGCTGTCATCGTCCCGGAGTACCGCGTCTTCGTCCCTCTGTCTAAGATCCCGATGCATTTGCGACAGGCCATCATCGCCGCCGAGGATGCGCGCTTTTATCAGCATGGGGCGATTGATCTGAGGGGCATGGCCAGAGCGACGATCAGAAATATGATGGCCGTTCAGGTGAAGGAAGGGGGCAGCACGATCACCCAGCAACTCGCCAAGACCCTCTTCCTAAGCCACGAACGAACCCTCGGGCGGAAAGTGAGAGAATTGGAGCTTGCGAGGGAGATTGAGCGGCACTACACGAAAGACCAGATCCTGGAGATGTACCTCAACTGCATCTACTTCGGCCATGGAGCATACGGCGTGGAAGCCGCAGCCAGAACCTACTTCAGCAAGAGCGTCACGGGCCTGACCCTCCCCGAGGCTGCGCTTCTGGCCGGGCTCCCGAGGGCCCCCGGGCGATACTCCCCACTGATTGGCGTGAAGCGTGCAAGGGCGCGCCGGCAGTACGTTCTAGACCGCATGGTTGCAACAGGGGTCCTCAGGAAGGCGCAGGCGCGCGCCGCAAGCCGGACGCCCGTCTCGGTAAATCCGCTGTTTCGGTCGAGGGGTGTGGCGCCCTGGTTTGTCGATTACGTCCGGCAGCAGCTTGACGCGCGTCTCGGACCGGTCCTCGTGCGCGAGGGTGGGTTGAAGATTTACACCACCTTGAATTCCGGCATGCAGCGGGCGGCGGTGAGCGCCATCGGTCGTGGCATTGCGTCCCTTCTCCGGCAAAAGAACGGACAGAAACCAGGCGG
>JBGQIR010000104.1:0-6645 GCA_041498535.1 Methylomirabilis sp. (SeqCode) | reverse complement strand
GTGTCCGTGGCCGAGGACCCCGATGGCTCGCCGCACTCCGTCGCTGTCCCGGTCAAGCGAGTGCCCGGCGATCTGCACCGTTCCGCTGGTCGGTCGCGCGCGGCCGGCCAGAATCCGGAGCAGCGTGGTCTTCCCCGCCCCGTTGGGGCCGAAGAGGGCCAGGACCTCCCCCGGAGCCACGACGAGGTCGATCCCTCGAAGGGCCGGCTGGCTGCCGTACCACTTGACCAGCCGCCTGGCCTCGATAGCTGGCGGGGGGCCAAGGCGGGTGCCGGCATTCTCCATCCTCACCATCCATGCCTCATGGCCAAGCCCAGCGCGCCCGCCGCGCCGCCCAGGGCTACTGCGGTCCAAGCGCAAGCCTGCAGCCGGCCCATCAGCGTCAGCATCGCCGCCATCCGCTCAGGGGGTAACGTTACCGATCCTTCAACTCCCTCGGCCATCGATCGGACTAGGGGCAGCCCCAGGCCAAAGAACTGATAGCTGTTCAGAAGGGCGAGAATGAACACGACAAAGAGCTTCGGTCCAAGGGTCGCGAAGAGCTGCGTGAAATAGCGATTCCCGAGCGCCCCTTTCAGATCGGTCAACATCGCCGCACCCGTCATGATCAGGAGACCAAGGGAAGCCAACAGGACAGGATGAACAAGCCTGACCACCTGACCGATTGCCTGAAGGATCTTATGGGCCTCGAGAAGCCGGCGTGCTGACGGGATCAGCAGACCCCCGATGAAGATCATGCCTCCTAAATATATGAGCGCTGACACCAAGTGCAGATACGGTAGACGGATCATCATTGGGTGAAGGGTTCCGCCCCCACGAGAAGGTTCACCACAGCGGCCCAGACATGGCCGATTGATGCGTACGCGTGCCTAATAAAATTAGAGTATTTTGAGGGAAATTGCAAGGAGGAACAGCCCTACGTCAGGCGGGAAGATGTCCTATTTGCCAGCCAGCCCGGCTTCCCTTTCTCTAAACCCACCAGCGGGGCGCCGGACTCCATCAAGGTAATGAACCGTTCTACTACCTCGGGGTCGCGCCAACCCTTCTCAGCCTCCTGCCTCATGATCGAAAATACCTGCTCTCTCCTGAGTGCCGGCTTATACGGCCTGGCCGTGATGAGGGCATCGTAGATATCAACCATCTGGATGATCCTGGCGGTCAGGGGGATCTCTTCTCCTTTCAAGCCATCGGGATACCCGGTGCCGTCCCACCGCTCATGGTGATTGCGAATAATGGGGAGGACCAGCCTGAGCGACTTGAGCGGCTTACAGATTCGTTCCCCGATCACCGGGTGTTCGCGCATGATCTGCCAGTCTTCTTCGCTCAACGCCGTCTTCTTATTGATGATCGATTCCGGAATGGCGATCTTACCCAGGTCGTGCAGGTAGCCACCTCGCTGCAGGGCCTTTAGTTGCTCTGGTCCAAGGCCCAAGCTCCGGCCCATCGCCACCGAGTACAGAGCGAGGCGCTCACAGTGGCCCTCGGTGTAGGGGTCCTTTGCCTCGACGCTGAGGCCCAATGTGCACAGAACATCCTCGGCATGCTCCAGCTCATCGGTAAACTGCTTGAGCTTCAGGAGGGACCTCACCCTGGCGCTCAATTCCGCCTGGTGGAAAGGCTTGCTCAAAAAGTCGTCTGCACCGGCCTCGATCCCACGGATCCTGTCTTCCAGATCGCTGAGAGAGGTCAACACAATCACAGGAATCAGTCTGGTTCGCTCGTTCTGCTTGAGCCTGGCACAGACCTCATACCCGTCCATACCTGGCATCATGACATCAAGAAGGATCAGATCAGGAGGGCCGGCTGCCACCTGTTCCAAGGCGCGTTCGGCATCAGAGGCGGGAATCACCTCGTATCCCTGGGGAGCCAGGATGGCCTCAACCAATCTGATGTTGGCCTCCTGGTCATCGACAACCAAAATCTTCAAGCGAGGTAGGAGGTCTTGTTCCATCAATCTCCTTGAACGATGGGTAACAAATCTTTAGCTGGCGCGCTTACGCTTCAAGCCCACCCACCGCGACTTTCCCTGCCCCCAGAGAGTAAAAAACCTTCTCCGACATGTCAATACAAATATTCACAGTTGCCAAGGCCACCCGGTCCGACGAGTGTGAAGGGCCTGGCAGAGCCGGATGCGTCGATGAGCTGCTTCTAGTATATCGCCGTCCCGGCGGCCTGCAAAGGCTGAGAAGAGAATGGTAAATTTCCTTGCGGGAATTCAATCGAGCTGAAAAGCTGTGTGAGTGAAGCAGGAACGAGGCGGACCCCGAACTCCATCTCGAACTGTTCGACAAGGTGTCGGGCCACGTCGTCAACCGACACTGGGCAGGATAGCTCCTGTGCCATATTTGTCGTCTTGACGCCCCGGATGCCGCAAGGAACGATCAGCTCGAACGGAGCCAGATCCATGTCCACGTTCAGCGCGAAGCCATGGCGGGTGACCCACCGACTGAGATGAATGCCAATCGAGGCGATTTTTCTCTCTGCCACCCACACGCCCGTCCGACCGATCCAACGACCGGCAGCGATCCCGAAGGTCGATAGAGTCTCGATCAAGACCGCCTCGAGTCGGCGGAGGTATCGGTGCAGGTCGCGGCCATGATCGGCAAGATTCAGGATCGGATACCCCACCAACTGGCCAAGCGCGTGATAGGTCATGTCGCCACCCCGCTCCACTTCCAGAAACCCGATCCCCAACGCGGCGAGCGAGGATTGAGGCACCAGAAGGTGGCCCTTGTTCCCGCCACGTCCGAGGGTGATCACGGGAGGGTGCTGGAGCAGCAGCAAGAGGTCCCCTAACTGACCCTCGGCTCGAAGTGTCGCAAGGCGACGCTGGAGCATCAACGCTTCTTCGTATGGCGTGACACCCAGGTGGATCAGGCTGCAAGCACTCACGCCTCGCCCCTCTCACTCTCACGCTTCCTGAGCACCTCTACGGCCTGGCCTCGAGCATGGTACGAGCTTCGGACCAGAGGGCCGGCTTCCACATACTTAAACCCCATATCCTCCCCGATCCCCTTCAACTCGGTGAACTCTTCCGGGGTGTAGTATTTCACGATCGGAAGATGCTGCTGGCTTGGCCGCAGGTACTGCCCCAACGTCAGGATGTCGCAATCCACCTCCCGCAGGTCCGCCATTGTCTGGAGCAGCTCCGCCCGCTCCTCCCCCAACCCCAACATGATCCCTGACTTGGTCACTAACTCCGGGGCCATCCGTCGCGCCCTGGCGAAAAGCCCAAGTGACCGCTCATATCGTGATCCGGGACGCGCGTCTCGATACAACCGGGGCACCGTTTCGATGTTGTGGTCCAGGATGTCTGGCGCGGCCTCTACGACTGTGCGCAGCGCCGCCTCTTCGCCGCGGAAGTCGGGGATCAGCACCTCGACGCTGCACGCTGGCGAAAGCTCCCGTACCCGACGAATGACCGCCGCGAATATCGCCGCCCCACCATCGGCTTGATCATCACGGTTGACGGAGGTAATCACCGCATGCTCCAACCCAAGCGCCTGGATCGCCCTGGCCACCCGCTCTGGCTCAGCCAGATCGAGTTCCGTCGGCTTTCCGTGGGTCACAGCGCAGAAGCCACAGTTGCGGGTGCAGATATCGCCCAGGATCAGGAAGGTGGCGGTGAGCTGATCCCAACACTCGCCGATGTTGGGACAGTGAGCCTCCTCACAGATGGTGTTGAGCTTCTGGTTATCGAGGAGTCGTTTCAGTCTGAGGTAATTGGATCCGCCAGGGGCCTTGACCTTCAGCCATAAGGGCTTGCGTGCTGGGAGAATCTCAGCGGGGGAGATGAGCGGCCCTACACTCTGGATTCCTGACATGGATGCCTCGTCTTGGCCGCCGGAGTGATTGGCTCTCGAGACGGCAGATAGAGTTCGCCAGAACTATACCGGTAATACCACGCCATGCTACGTCTGTCAACCTCCCGGCAAAGCCAGTGTCGTTGCGGTGCTTCGTCTCGGATTCAATCCCCTGCCAGCGCTATGATCCCAAGCGATCGCCTTGACAGGCTCCCCTTTCATTCGGCTTCGCCCAATTCCCGTAGCCGAATCGCCCACCGGGCTTGCCAGGACCAGCGTTCTCCACTTTTGACTTGTCGTTTGAATTCTCTTCTGCTAATTTCGCCTTTGCGCACCTTACACGATTTAGGACCCTGCCTGGCCACAAGGATTCCCATGACCGATCAAGGGCAAGCGTGCGGGTTTCCCCACCTCGAGCCGGTGATCAAGGAGTACGAATCGGCGTTGAGGGTTCCCCTGCACCTGCATCGTCCATTTCGATTCTTCTCAAAGCCGAGAGGAGAGCCCGGGTTCCATCTCCACCTCTTCGCCCTACTGAAGCAGTTCCCGTGGATGTCATGGATGGGGGAAACTCCGATGACCGGGCTGCCCATCGCCTTCGGCCATCCGCTGCGCGAGGGAGCCCGACAGGTATTGATGCTTCCGGGGCGAATGGGAAAAGGGATCGCGCTGCGTGACGATGAGGGGAATGCGCTGGCCTGCCTTCACCACAGGAATATCTTCATCCTCTTCGATTTGGCAGGCCAGGCGGAGGAACTGGCCCCCTTGCTCCTGAGACTCCTCCTTGACCGATCCCTCAAATTGATGAGCGCAGATCTCGTGGCGCAGAGCGGTCTGCACCCCGATCGAGTTGAATTCATCCTGGTCGGCCTGCGGCGAACGACCGGCATGCAGGAATGGGCTTGGCGCGAAGAGCGAAGGGACTTCGCACGGCGGCAGTTCCAGGATGGCCGGTGGGCACAGATCGGAGGCGAGATCAGTTTTCTGGAGACAGAGATCCGTCCAACCGAGGAGGCCCTTGAGATTGCCTCTCGCCAAATCACTGCCGAAACCCGTCACTTGCAGGAATACCGACGTCGACTCCGGCATCTCAGGGGCGAGCTGATCAACGACGAGGCTGACCTGGTCCGCGAGCTGGACCTCCTATCGAAACATCCCGATGTGGCCGACGTCACTGCTTCGCCCTCAGGACTGAGAGTCATTACTCGACGTATCCGGGCGGCGCACGGCGGGAAGCAGTTTTCGTTAGGTGCCTTCCAAATCGATCTTCTTTACAACGGAGAGATCACGATTTACAACGTGACGAGCAGGCATGGGTACTACGACCACCCGCACATCTGGAACGGAAAACCCTGCCTGGGCAACGTTCGGCAAGGGCTGGCGAAGTTGATCGGGGAATACCAACTCGCGGCGGCGTCTGAGGTCGTCATAGACTTCCTGAAGACGATCAACCCCAAAGATTGGCATACGTCCATCGAGCACTGGCGCGAGATATCAGATACCGAAGACTCCGCAGCCCTTTCCCCTGGCACCCTCAAACCGATACACTGAGGACCACGGCTCATGGATTTCTCTCGACAGACCGATCTGGTGGACATTGAGGGCCTTGAGACCCCCGTCACCCTCATCGGTTGCGGGGGGATCGGTTCCTTTACCGCGCTTGCCCTCGCGAAGATGGGGTGCGTCCACCTGACTGTCTACGATGACGACCTGGTGGAAGAGCACAACATCCCCAACCAGCTTTATCGGCTAGGCGATGTCGGTCAACTGAAGGTGGAACGCTTGGCAGATATCATTAAGGGCTTCACCGGAACAGGCATCGACGCGCGACCAGAGCGCGTTCAGGGCCAACGGCTCCAGGGGATTGTGGTCTCCGGCGTAGACAGCATGGAGGCAAGGCGTCAGATCTGGGACCGATCGATTCGTTTCAAGGCTGGCGTCGAAGCTTACATCGACGCCAGGATGGGGGCGGAGGTCTCCCGGATTTACACAGTCCGGCCCGCGGACCCTGACCACGTGCGGTTTTACGAACGGACCCTCTACTCTGACAATGAAGCCTGGCAGTTCCCCTGCACGGCCCAGGCTATCGTCTACACCGGCTTCGGGATCGCAAGCCTGGTAGCAGGACAGGTCAAGAGGGTCGCGATGGGGGAAACCTGGAAGCGGGAGATCATCTTCGATCAGAAGACTCTCACATTGTTTACCGCCTAGTGCCGTTCCAACCTGATGCGCCGAATTTGAGCGGCGTCCCTTATGGCGATAGTCGCGAACGCGCGAAACGGCAAAGTCGTCACAAATAGTTGGAACGGTACTAGAATCAAGTAGAGTCGATGAGAGGACGAACGTTTTCAGCAGACGAAAGGAGAACTGCGATGAAACGGGGAAGCACCCAGGAACAAGAGACCGTCGTCAAGATCGTGACGCTTGGGAAGAGCACTCAGGAGGTCCGGAGGGAACGCCCCTTCACCCTGGACAGCCTTCTGACAGAGCTAGGGATCAATGGAGGTCTGGAGGTTCGGGTGAACGGCCAAGCGGTGAAGCGAACGCGGCTGCTCACCCATGGCGACACCGTCCTCATGGTCCCCAAGATCAAAGGTGGCCGGTAGGAAGAGCGTCGTCTTACCGGCTCATCGAACGCTTTCTGGCTGGGCCCCGACTGGAGAGAATGCCGAGGATCAGCCGTCACCTGATCTGGACGAAGACCTTCCGCTCCCGAGGGCCGTCGAACTCCACCAACATCAGGCTCTGCCAGGTGCCCAGCATCAGCTTCCTTTCCTTGACCGGAACCGTCTCGCTGGGGCCGACAATCGCCGCCTTGATGTGCGCCGCTGCGTTGTCATCG
>JBGQIR010000103.1:0-6673 GCA_041498535.1 Methylomirabilis sp. (SeqCode) | reverse complement strand
CAGCCGTCGGCCTCTCCGGCAAGGATGGCGGTTTGATCCGGGCAAAGAAGGCCGGCCCGGTGGCGGCCCCTCAGCAGACATCCTTAGATCTTCGGGAGGGCGACCAGGAGCAAGAGATCGATCTGGGGTTCGTGGGCGAGATCGTGGGTGTGGATGAGCGGATCCTCCGCGCGCTCGAGCGGGATGGTTTCACGCCGGTGGTGGCTCCGACCGGCGTCGATCAGAACGGGGTGACGTACAACATCAACGCCGATCTGGCGGCCGGCGAGATCGTCGGCGCCCTGCGCGCGGAGAAGCTTGTGCTCCTGACCAATACCGACGGCATCCTCGATAAGGATGGCGCGCTGATCCCCACCCTGACGCGCAATGGGGTCAAACGCCTGATCGCCGAGGGGATCATCTCGGGAGGCATGCTGCCCAAGGTCCAGGCCTGTCTCACTTCCCTCGACAACGGAGTCAGGAAAACCCACATCGTCAACGGCACCATTCCCCACGCACTCCTGCTGGAGATCTTCACCCAGCAGGGGGTAGGCACGGAGATCATGGGGTAGCCTCTATGTCGGCAACCGACGACCTGATCCAGACCTCCGTTCGCTATCTCGCGAACACCTATGCCCGCTTCCCCGTGGTCCTGGTGAAGGGGAGGGGGGTCCGTCTCTGGGACGCAGAGGGCAAGGAGTACCTCGACTTCGCAGCCGGGATCGCTGTGGATGTCCTGGGCCACTGTCATCCCAAGGTGGTGCAGGCCATCAGAGCGCAGGCGGAGAAGCTTCTGCACGTCTCCAACCTGTACCATATCGAACCGCAGATCCGGTTGGCCCGAACGTTGTGCGACCACTCGTTCGCCGACAAGGTTTTCTTCTGCAACAGCGGAGCGGAGGCGAACGAGGCGGCCATCAAGCTGGCCCGCCGCTATGCCAAGGAGCGGTGGAGCTCCGACCGCTACGAGATCGTCTGCATGCGGGAGTCATTCCACGGTAGGACGATGGCGACAGTGACCGCCACCGGCCAGCAGAAGTTTCAATACGGCTTCGAGCCGCTACTGCCGGGCTTCAAGCATATCCCCTTCAATGACCTGAAGGCGGCGGAGCGGGCGATCGACTCGAGGACCTGTGCCGTGCTGGTGGAACCGATCCAGGGAGAGGGCGGGGTGAGGGTCCCGGAGGACGATTACCTGCCTGGGCTCCGGCAACTCTGTTCGGACCGGGAAGTCCTCCTGATGCTGGATGAGGTGCAGACCGGGATGGGGCGGACCGGGCGTCTCTTTGCCTACGAGCACTGGGGGATCGAGCCGGACGTCATGACGCTGGCCAAAGGCCTGGGCGGGGGCCTGCCGATCGGTGCCATGCTGGCGAAGGAGGCCGTTGCACAGGCCTTCGTTCCAGGCAGCCATGCCTCGACCTTCGGCGGTAGTTCCTTCGTCGCGGCTGTGGCCGCAGCGGTGCTGACCGCCATCCTCGATGAGCGATTGCCTGAGCGGGCTGCAAAGATCGGCGCCTACTGTCTGACCCGTCTTCAGGAGTTGCCGCAGCGCCATCCCTTCGTGAAGGAGGCTCGCGGCAAGGGGCTGATGCTCGCGCTGGAGCTGACAGTGCCGGCCAAACCGATCGTCGATCTGTGCCTTCAGCGCGGCCTGCTGATCCTGACCGCGGGCGACCAGGTCCTCCGTCTGGTGCCCCCACTGATCATCGGTGAGGCCGAGGTGGACGAGGCAATCAATATCCTTGATAGGGTTCTGGGGGAACAGCCCAGATGACGAAAGACCTTCTCTCGATCGGGGATTTGACGCCGACTGAGATCGAGACCCTCCTTTCGCTTGCCGCCGACCTGAAGGAGCAGCAGCGGAAAGGGATTGCCCATCCTCTGCTGGCCGGCAAGAGCCTGGCCATGATTTTCGAAAAGCCGTCGCTGAGGACGCGCGTCACCTTCGAGGTCGGGATGGGTCAGTTGGGCGGCCGCGCCCTCTATCTGGTGCCGGCCGACATCCGGCTTGGTGAACGAGAAGCGGTCAAGGATGTCGCCAAGAATCTCGAGCGGTGGGTGGACGGGATCATGGCGCGGACATACAGCCACCAGACGCTGGAGGAGTTGGCCCGCCACGCCGCTGTTCCGGTCATCAATGGGCTGAGCGATCTGACACATCCATGCCAGGTTCTGGCGGACCTCTTCACACTTCGGGAGAAGTGCGGCCGGCTCCACGGCTTGAAGGTAGCCTACATCGGCGACGGGAACAACGTCTGTCACTCATGGCTGTACGCCGCAGCAAAGACCGGGATAGAGTTCACGGTGGCTAGTCCGAGGGGGTACGAACCCCACGCTGACATCCTGGCTTCTGCCCGGAGAGAGGCCGAAGCACATGGCGGGCGAATCGCACTTACCAATGATCCCAGGAAGGCGGCGGAGGGTGCGGATGTTCTCTACACCGATGTCTGGACCAGCATGGGCCAGGAGGCCGAGTCAGCGAAGAGGAGACGGGACTTCCAGGGGTTCCAGGTCGATGCGGCACTCGTCCGACTGGCCGCCCCGGATGTGCTGGTGATGCACTGTCTCCCGGCACACCGTGGCGAAGAGATCACCGATGAGGTGCTCGACGGTCCTCATTCCGTTGTGTATGACGAGGCCGAGAACCGGCTCCACCTCCAGAAGGCGATCCTGGTGACGTTGCTGGGAAGTCAAGGCTCGTAAAGAGGACGATGAGATCTCACGTTGCGTCCCGAACCAGGGTGAAGGAAGTGAAGAAGATCGTGCTGGCGTACTCCGGCGGCCTCGACACGTCGGTCATCCTTCGCTGGCTCATCGAGACCTATCGGGCCGAGGTGATTGCCTTCTGCGCCGATCTCGGGCAGGGAGAAGAACTGGATCCGGTTCGGGACAAGGCGCTGAAGACCGGCGCCAGCAAGGTCTATATCAAAGACCTGAAAGAGGAGTTCGTTCGAGACTTCGTTTTCCCCTGTCTGAAGGCGAACGCCGCCTACGAGGGACGGTACCTGCTCGGCACGTCGATGGCCCGGCCACTGATCGCGAAGCACCAGATGGCCGTCGCGAAGAAAGAGCGGGCGGACGCGGTGGCACATGGCGCAACAGGCAAAGGGAATGACCAGGTCCGATTTGAGCTCTCATACTACGCCATCGACCCTCACATCAGGGTCATCGCTCCATGGCGGGAGTGGGAGCTGCGATCGCGCTCCGATCTCATCGCCTACGCCAGGAGGTATGATATCCCGGTGCCGACCACGAGGGCACGGCCATACAGTACCGACCGGAACCTCTTTCACATCAGCTTCGAGGGCGGAGTTCTGGAAGACCCCTGGCAGGAGCCGCCAGCGGAGATGTTCGTCCTGAGCGTCTCGCCGGAAAAGGCGCCCGACCGGCCCGCATATCATGAGATCGAGTTCCGGGACGGCGTTCCCATTGCCGTGGACGGCAAACGCCTCTCCCCTGCGAGGTTGCTTGGGCTCTTGAACAGTATTGGTGGCCAGCACGGGGTCGGGCGCGTCGATGTCGTCGAGAACCGCTATGTCGGGATGAAGTCGCGCGGCGTGTACGAGACCCCGGGCGGGACGATCTTGCAAGTGGCCCACCGCGCCGTGGAATCAATCACCATGGATCGGGAGGTGATGCACCTGAGGGACGCGCTCATTCCGCGGTTCTCGGAGCTCGTCTACTACGGGTACTGGTTCTCCCCCGAGATGGAGCTGCTCCAGCGGACGATCGATGAGTCGCAGAAGGGGGTCACCGGAGTTGCGCGGGTCAAGCTCTATAAAGGCGGTTGCGAGGTCGTCGGGCGAAAATCCGGGGTCTCGCTTTACGATCCGGCCTTCGCCACGTTCGAGGAAGATGAGGTGTACCGCCAGAAAGATGCCGAGGGGTTCATCCGACTGAACGCGCTTCGTCTCAGGATACGTGCCCTTCGACAGGGCTCAGGGCAGGCCCTGAAAAAAGTGCGAGGTGCGGGGTCCGGAGTGCGAAGTGCGAAATAGAGAAGGCCGCGCGCAAAGGCGGACCATTGACGAAGCGGCGGGGAAGAAGTCGGGACGATGACGGCGAAGCGAAGAAGCGGCAAGCCATGGGGCGGGCGGTTTGCACAGGCGACCGATCCACAGGTTGAAGCCTATACTGCCTCCATCCAGTTCGATCGCCGTCTCTACAAATACGACATCCAGGGCAGTGTCGCGCATGCGCGGATGCTGGTCAAGTGCGGCCTCCTCGCGAAGGCGGAGGTCGACAAGATCGTGGCGGGGCTTCATGAGATCGGCGGCGAGATCGAGCGCGGAGAGTTCCGCTTCGACCCCTCATTTGAGGACATTCACATGGCGATCGAGAGCCGCCTGATCGAAAAAGTGGGGGAGGCCGGTGCGAAGCTCCACACCGGCCGGAGCCGGAACGACCAGGTCGCGCTCGATTTGCGCCTCTACCTGCGGGAGGAGATACGACAGATTCGCCGTCTCGTGGCCGGCCTTGAGTGGGCCTTGATCGCTCAGGCCGAAGCCCACGTGGATGTGATCATGCCTGGCTATACGCACCTGCAGCGCGCCCAGCCGGTGCTCCTGGCCCACCATCTCATGGCCTACGTGGAGATGCTGGAGCGGGACCGTGCCCGGCTCAACGATGCGCTCGCCAGGGTCGAGGTGCTCCCTCTCGGCTCTGGCGCCCTGGCCGGCGTCGGTTTGCCGATCGACCGGCGCTTCGTCGCGAGGGAGCTTCAGTTTCGGGCGCTGTCAGCCAACTCGCTGGATGCCGTCTCGGACCGCGACTTCGTCATCGAGCCGCTGGCTGCTTTCGCTCTCCTGATGGCGCACCTCTCCCGACTTGCAGAGGAGATCGTCCTGTGGGCGTCGGCGGAGTTCGGATTCATCGAGCTGCCGGACGCCTTCGCTACAGGCTCCAGCATGATGCCGCAGAAGAAGAACCCGGACGTGGCGGAGCTCACCCGGGCGAAGACCGGGCGGGTGTACGGAGCCCTGGTTGCCTTGCTCACGACCGTCAAGGGGCTTCCACTCAGCTACAACCGCGATCTCCAGGAGGACAAGGAGCCCCTCTTCGACAGCGTGGAGACTGTCAAGGCGGCGCTCTCGGTCATGGCCTCGCTGGTCAGCGGGCTGACGTTCTATCGGGATCGTATGCAGCAGGCTGCGCGGGATGGATTCTTGAATGCCACCGATATGGCCGATTACCTGGTGCGCAAAGGGATGCCATTCAGGCAGGCGCACGAGACCGTGGGCCGGATTGTGCGGCGCTGTCTCGCCAAGCGATGCCGGATCGAGGAGCTATCCCTGAAGGAGCTACGGGCCGCCTCACCGCTTTTCGACCGCGATGTCTTCGTCTACATCGCGCTTGAAGCGTGCATCGAGCGGCGCAAGGCCACTGGAGGGACGGCAACGGGAACGGTGAAGAAGGCCATCACGGCAGCTCGGACCAGACTGGGGAGGCGATAGGGTGCGGACACGACAGATCGTGGCTCTTGCATTCCTCACAGTGTTCTTGCTGGTCGGCTGCGGCCGGAAGGGTGCCCCAGTGGTCCCGGTTTTGATCGAGCCGTCGCCGCCGGCCGATCTTCAGGCTCAGGTTCGGCGTCAGGTCGTGGTGCTTACGTGGACCCGGCCAACAGCAAATGTCGATGGCACTGTCCTGAAGAGCCTGGCGGCGTTTCGGATCTCCCGCCAGCAACAAGTGCCTCAGGCCAGCGCTTTCTCCGTCATCGCCACTGTCAAGGCTGACAAGCCGGAGAATGCCATCATGTCAGGAAACCGGTACGCCTTCACCGACACAAGCGTCGCCGTGGGGGCCAAGTACGGTTACCAGATTGAGTCGGTGAATCGGCACGGGATCGTCGGCCCACCGTCGGAGGAAGCGACTGCCCTGGTGACAGTGGAGATCGCTGCCTCGTCCGACCTTAGGGCGGAGGCCGGCGAGCGGACGATCCGCCTCTCCTGGTCCGCGCCGACTCGGCGAGCCGACGGGAGCACGATTGCCGAAATCCAAGGGTATAACATCTATCGGGGGACTACCCCAGGCCGGTACGATTCCCGCCCCATCAATCGAGAGCCAGTCAGGACCACGTGGTTCCAGGATAGCGATCTCGTGAACGATCGAACCTACTATTACATCGTGAAAGCCGTCGAGAATCGGGAACCGCCCTGGCAGGAAGGCCTGCCGTCAAGTGAGGTGAGCGCTGATCCGGTCGATCTCACGCCTCCCGCTCCTCCTCAAGTGGTGCGGGCGGTCCCCGGGCCTGGCGCGCTGGTCTCACTCAGTTGGGAGCCAAACCGCGAACCGGACCTCCTGGGCTATCTGGTATATCGAGGCGACGCGCTGAACCGCCGTCCCCGCCGCCTTATCGAGACTCCATTTGCGGCCCCCGCCCTGTATGACCGATCGGTTCGCCCCGGCGGGCGTTACTTCTACACTGTGACCGCGGTCGATGCGTCTTCTGGGCGAAACGAGAGCGCGCCCTCCGCCGAAATCGAGGTCTTCGTCCCCTAAGTACGCCCTGCGCCCATTCGAGTTTCGCGTTCTCCTACATCCGTGCCTCCGCATGTAGCTCTCAATCCCTGCAGCAGCTTGAGGCGACAATTCTTCGGCAGGATGAGATACGTGTACAGGGGAGGCGAAGTTGAAATTTTGAGGCCTATGACGATAGCGGCGTTCCAGTGCAGAGTAGTGGTTGAAATCT
>JBGQIR010000102.1:0-6694 GCA_041498535.1 Methylomirabilis sp. (SeqCode) | reverse complement strand
CGTTGATCGCCTCCGTGAAGAGCATTTCGCGAAAGCGTGGGTCGCGCTGCGCGCGCGTCACGACTGTGTTTTTGAAATCCCGTGTGAGTGCCATAGCGCCTCCGGTCTGCTTATCTCTTGGCCTTGCGGCGGCGATAATCGGCCCATCGCTCCTTCGCCGCATCGAACGCCCGCTTGCACATCAGGGCGCAGAAGTAGTAGGTCTTTCCTTGATACACGGCGGTGGCCGCCGCCCGCTTCTCATCCACCATCATCCCGCACACCGGATCTTTCGACATTCCGTGCCTCCGTATTCGCCTTGCCCCGCTCTCCGCTCCTCTCCCCCGATGGGGAGGGATAGAGGTGGGGGGATCTACAGCCACGGCTGAGACCTAGCGTACTTGCGATCGATGGCCGCCTTGATCTCCGGGATCTTCTTCCCCTGCTTGTACATTGCATACGCCTCCAGCGTAATGTCCTGGCACATGTCTCACCCGAAGGCGTGCCGATCCACGTAGCAATCGAGGTTGTTCCGATGGCCGTTTCCCTTAAAGCAACCGCAGTAGCATGGCATCTGTTCGATGAGCTGGGGAACTTGTTTCGCAATTTGGTACGCTCTCGCCGTTTTGCCTTCGAACAGCGCGGGCGAGAGCGTCTTGGGACGGGGGCGCCTCGGGATCGCTTGAAGGATGCGAGCCTCGGGTTCCGCAGCGCCCAGCGCTGACCGCTGCCCACCGATCATCCCGAGCAGGACCCCGACCAGGCCCCCTCCGAGAACCCGGAAAAACTGTCGCCGCTCCGGTTGTGACACGGATTCGTCCTGCCTGTTCACCGGCCTTCCTCCTGTGGCAAGTCATTGAGAACTGTGTGCATGGTTCATACTGACAATGCGGTCACATGCCATTGCGAGCATGTGCGACTGAGAGATTGGTTCGCTGCGCTCGCAATGACGATCCTCCACATGTCATTGCGAGGCGCCTCGCGACGACGCTACCTAGGCATCGACCATGGGCCGAAAGTGGCGCAGCCGGAGCGCATTGGTGACCACGGTCACCGAAGAGAGCGCCATGGCTCCGCCGGCCAGGACCGGGCTCAAGAGGATACCGAAAAACGGATACAGCACGCCAGCGGCCACCGGGATCAACACAACATTGTACGCAAACGCCCAGAACAGGTTCTGCTTGATGTTCCGCATTGTCTGCCTGCTCAACTGCAGCGCTGTCACGACACTTCGCAGGTCACCCCCGATCAGCGTGATGTCGGCCGCCTCCATCGCCACGTCGGTCCCCGTCCCGATGGCGATCCCGACATCGGCCTGCGCGAGCGCCGGCGCATCGTTGATCCCGTCGCCTACCATCGCCACCAGCTTTCCCTGCTCCTGGAGCTTCCGGACCTCTAATGCCTTGTGCTCCGGCAAGACCTCCGCCAGGACCCGATCGATCCCAACCTGCATGGCGATCGCTTCAGCGGTGCGACGGTTATCGCCTGTGATCATGGCCACCTCGATACCCAGGCGATGCAGCGCAGCCACCGCGGCCTTCGAGTGAGGTTTGAGGGTGTCGGCCACGGCCACGATCCCGAGGAGCTGGCCATCCGCGGCGACAAACATCGGCGTCTTCCCCTCGCCCGAGAGCGTCTCGGCCCGCACTTCCATCCCGCCCAGGTCGATCCCGCGCTCCTGCATCAGGCGAAGATTGCCGAGGAGGACCTCCTTCCCCTCTACAACCGCCCTGAGCCCGTGCCCCGGAATCGCCTTGAACTCCTGCGATTCGGCCAGGTCAAGCCCTTCCCGCTTCGCGTGATCGATGATCGCCTGCCCAAGCGGGTGCTCGGAGCCTCTTTCCGCCGACGCTGCCAGGCGCAACAGCTCACGCTCCGCCGAGCCGACCGCTGACCGCTGACCGCTGACCGCCGTTTCTGAACTCACCACGACGTCGGTCACCGATGGTTGACCGACGGTGAGCGTGCCGGTCTTGTCGAAGACGACGACGTTGACCTGATAGGCCCGCTCGAGGCTCTCGGCGTTCTTGATTAAGACGCCATGCTCCGCGCCCTTTCCGGTCCCCACCATGATCGACGTCGGCGTGGCGAGACCCAGGGCACAGGGGCAGGCAATCACCAGGACAGCCACGCTGTTGGAAAGGGCGAAGAGGAACGCGGGCGTCGGTCCGAGGAGAAGCCAGACCCCGAACGTCGCCGCCGCCACGACGATGACGATCGGCACGAAGACCCCCGCGATCTTATCGACCAGTCGCTGGATGGGGGCCTTCGACCCCTGGGCCTGCTCAACCAGCCGGATGATCTGGGCCAGGGCGGTCTCCCGTCCAACCTTGGTTGCCTCGAACTTGAAGCTTCCGACCTTGTTCAGCGTTGCGCCGATCACTGGATCTCCCGGCCCTTTCTCCACCGGAAGGCTCTCCCCGGTCACCATCGACTCATCAAGCGCCGAGTGACCCTCGCGGATGATCCCGTCCACCGGCACCTTTTCCCCCGGCCGGACCAGGACGCGGTCCCCTACCCGAACGTCATCTATCGGAATGTCCAGCTCCTGTCCGGCGCGGATCACCCGCGCGGTCTTAGGCTGCAGTTTCATCAGCCTCTTGATCGCCTCAGAGGTCTTCCTCTTTGCCTTGGTCTCAAGCCAGCGACCCATGATGATCAGGGTCATCAGGATCGCCGCGGTGTCGTAGTAGGTCATCGCCTCCATCCCCTTGGGGGCAATGGTTGCGGGAAAGAAGGTGAGCGCGACACTGTACAGGTAGGCCGCATTCGTCCCGACCGACACCAGGGTGTTCATGTCGGCAGTCCTGTGTTTCAGCGTTGCCCAGAATCCCCGATGAAACTGCCACCCGACCCAGAACTGGATCGGCGTGGTGAGCAGGAAGAGGACAAAGGGGTTGGACAGGATCCTCGGCGCCCATGGGAACAGGTCGGGAAAGCTTCCCAAAAGGACCGGGACGCTCAGGGCCGCCCCGACCAGGAGCTTGGTCCGAAGCAGGCGGACCTCCGCCTCTCTCGCCGCTCCTTCCCGATCCACCGCCTCGGCGCCGGGTGCCACCTCCGGCACGTGATAGCCCGCGTCCTCAATCGCTTTCCGCAGGTCGGCCAGGTGGGTGACTGAGGCCAGGTATGTCACCGTCGCCCGCTCCACGGCGAAGTTGACGGAGGCGGAGACGACCCCCGGAGTCTCTTGCAGCGCGCGCTCGATCCGCTGGACGCAGGAGGCACACGACATGCCCCGGATCGGGATCTCGACCTGTGTGGTGGGGCCGGCGCTCCCGGGCGATGACTCGGCGATCTGCACCGGCTTAGGCTTCACGGTCAACAGCGGCATGCCACCCGCATATCGTTCGGGCGACTTGTCGAATGTCTCCTTGCAACTGACCGCACAAAAGTAATAGTCCACACCCTTGTAGCGGCTCGTGCCGGCCGCATCCTCGGGCTGCACATCCATTCCACAGATCGGATCTATTGCCATTGACGTCCCTCTCAATGATCTCGTGTGCCGCGCACCGATGCTCGCGGGTTTCGGGCGCCCAAGAGCAGAGCGAATGGTCTTGGGATCCCCGCCCAGACACGCTGCGCGAACGATCGGTAGTTCTCCTTCCCCATCAACACCTTTCGGAAGTGATCGATCGTCCCGCGCCGCCGCTTGAGCGCCTTGAACCACAGCCACGGAAACCGATGAGCCAGCTTGCTGAGAGAGCCGGCAGCCTCCAGTTCCGGAATGATCTCGGTCGAGATCGCCGCCTGATACCACGCGAGATCCCCGCCATTGCCCGCGGCCTGAACGATCGCCCTCGCTGCCAGTTGTCCGCTTTGGATGGCGTAGTAGATTCCCTCTCCCAGAAATGGATCGACCAGAGCGGCTGCATCACCTGCCAGGAGTGCCCGCCCCCGGTGTATCGGCCAGTCGGCATTGGGATACAGGGGGATGAGCGCCCCGTGGGTGCGCGCGGCCGTTCCGTTGCCAAAGCCGCCCGAGGCGAGGTAGGTTTCGAGATACCTGGAGGCGTGCTTCGCCGCCCTGCGGCCGACCATAATCCCGACAGAGGCAACCTCGCCCTTCGGAAAGGCCCAGCAGTAGCCGCCGGGGGCCAACCCCACATCGAGCGCCGCACGCCCCTTGAGCGTGGTTTCAGCCCCGCCTGACAGTGGGAGATCTCCATCCAGGCCAACGGCGCGTGGCTGCGGGCGACCTGGAAATAGATCCCGGGCCACAACCCCGGAGGCGCCATCGGCCCCGATCACGAAGTCCGCGATCTCCGTCCTGCCGTCCAGATCAGCCTCAACCCGGTCGCCCGCCTGTCTGACAGCTCGAACCGACCGTCCGTCCTCCAGCTTGGCGCCGGCCTCAACGGCTCTGATGCAGAGGGCCTGATCGAACCGATCACGCCACACCATATAGGCCATCGGCTCAGGAAAGCTCGCCTGGATCGGCTCGCGGCCTCCGCAGGTGAAGATGAGGCCGGTGATCTGCTCCTCGATCAGGTCGGCCAGATCACATTGCAGCAGGTCTGCTACCCGCCGCGACAAGCAGCCGCCGCATGCCTTGTACCGCGGCAGCCGTCGCCGCTCCAGAAGCAGGACTCTCGCGCCCGCCCGCGCCAGCTCATAGGCGGCGGTTGCTCCCGCCGGACCGCCACCGACTACAATCGTGTCGTATCGCACCGGACCACTCCGCTACTTTACCGCGCCTAGCGCGTGAAGACGTCGAAAATCTCCGCGATGAGCTAAGCCACCTGGGAGCTACGAGTGTTTCGACTTGGCCATCTGCGCAAAGAAGGCCTCGGCTCAGGAGCCGGGGTCGAAGACCTCGTTGAGGGCGCTCCTGGAGGCGCCGGGTCTGGTGCCGCCACCGATGACATAGATCTTCCTGGAAAAAACGGCCGCGCCGAGGCCATGGCGCGCGGTCGGCATCGGCGCCATGCCGATCCATCGGTCGGTGGCCGGATTGTAGGCTTCAGTGTGTGCAAGCGTTCCCGCCGACTCCTCGCCACCGAAGACGAACAAGCGTCCACCGAGGGCGACCGCCCCAATGCCACCCCTTGCGCTCGACATCGGACGCCTCGACTCCCACCGATCAGTCACAGGATTGTACACCTCTGTGGCCGCCAGATTCCGATTCATCGATCCGACTCGGCCGCCCACGACATAGACCTTCCCACCCAGCGTCACTGCGGCCAGATGATCGCGGCCCGTCGGCATCGGCGCCCGCTGCCGCCAGGCGTCTGCCACCGGGTCGTACTCCTCGTTGACGGTAAGGACCTCGTCAGCCTTGCCCCCCACCGCGTAGAGCTTTCCTTTCGCCGCAGCCGCCGCCAAGGCTCCGCGATGGGTGGGCATGGGCCGCCTCGCTTCCCAGCGATCGCGGGAGGGATCGTAGCACCAGACAGTCGCCATCGGCTTCCACGGCCAGACGCCATGATACCCCCCGACCACATACAGCTTGCCGTTCAGGGCGACAGCGGCAGTATGATGCAGCGGCTCGGGAAGCGGCGCCCGGCTCCGCCACCGGTCAAGCGCCGGGTCGTACTCCTGCACGGCATCGGTGACGCCGCCGACGAAGAACGACTTGAAACCACCGATGACATAGATCTTTCCTGCAACGGCCGCCGCGGCCACCTCGGTTCGTTCCGCGGGCATGGGTGCGGCGGCATGCCATGTGCCCAGGCTGCTGGCAAAGGCGCCAAGACCTGCAACGAGGCAGGCTGCGCCACCAGCCACTGCCAGTCGTATTGCTCGACGATTCATATATGACCCCTCAGCGTGATTGACACATTCATCCGCCCCCACTACAATCGGCCAATGCCAAAGGTGCGAGTCGGTGACATCCAGATGTTCTACCGGGAAGACGGCCACGGCGATCATGTGGTCTGGATCCAGGGGCTCGGCCTGGACCACCGCGGCTGGGCTCTTCAGATCCCCTTCTTCGTCCAGCACTTCTGTTGCCTGACATTTGACAATCGCGACGCAGGCCAGAGTGACCGGTCACCTGGCGCCTACACCATCAAGACCATGGCCGACGACACGATTCGCCTGATGGACGCGCTGGCCATCAAACAGGCCCATATCGTCGGCCTCTCGATGGGCGGCGCGATCGCGCAGGAGTTGGCCATCAACTACCCGGCCAGAGTGAAACGGCTGGTCCTGGTGGCCACCTACACCTCAGGCGATCCGCGAGGGACCGATCTACTCAACTCTTTCGTCCTGATGCGAGCCCGCTTCAGCCGAGAAGAGTATCTGCGCGCCATCGGTCCCTGGGTCTACTCGTATCAGGACTACCTGATTCCCGGACTGGTCGAGGCGGCCATCAAGAGAGGGGTTGAGGACCCGTACTTTCTGCCGGCCAAGGTGTACGCCCGCCAGGTCGCGGCCGCGACCAGCCACTTCACCGAAGATCGTTTGAAGCAGATTCAGGCGCCGACCCTGATCGTGGCCGCCGGTGAGGACCTGCTGACCCCGATGCGGTTCGCCAGGACCCTCCACGAGCAGATCCCCGGCGCCAGGCTGACGGTGCTGCAGGGCACGGGCCATGGGCTCATCTGGACTCACGCCGAAGAGTTCAACACCCTCGTCCTGTCATTCCTCAACGAGGCATGAGCGTCGCTCACCGCTCCCCCCTCTATTTTATCCTGCATAGGCCATCGACTCCAGGTTTTTGATCCGCTGCGCCAGCGGGGGGTGCGTGGCCAGCAGATCGGCCCAGAAGCCT
>JBGQIR010000101.1:0-6753 GCA_041498535.1 Methylomirabilis sp. (SeqCode) | reverse complement strand
CGGACCTCCTTTTCCACCTGCTCGCAAAGATTGAGCCTCACGTCGTACATGGTCAGAAGGATCCCTTCGATCTCGAGGCCGGGGTTCAGCCTCGTGCGACAGAGGCGAACGGCGTCCATGATCCTGGCCAACCCCTCCAGGGCGTAGTATTCGCATTGAAGCGGGATAAGGACCGAATGTGCGGCGACCAGGGCATTGACGGTCAGGAGACCAAGGGAGGGCGGGCAATCAATCAGGATATAGGCATACCCTTCAACCCCGGCGCTGAGGGCCTCCTTCAGCCGGACCTCCCGCCGTGGGCTTGTGGCGAGCTCCACCTCCGCCCCGATAAGCCGGTCCCCCGCAGGAACCAGATCCAGCCCGGGGGCCGATGTCGGTCTCGCAGCCTCGGAGACCTTCGCCTCCCCCGTGAGCAGCTCATAGGCGGCCGGCGTTGCGTCGCGCTCGATCGCCAGCGCGCTGGTGGCGTTTCCCTGGGGGTCGATATCGAGAAGAAGCGTCCGCCTCTCCGCCGCCGCAAGGCATGCGGCCAGGTTGACTGCCGTTGTGGTCTTGCCGACCCCGCCCTTTTGATTCGCGATCGCGATGATACGCGTTGCCGTCCTCCCTGTTTGGAGCGGAAAGGATACCATAGGCGATGGCAGGACACAAATCGGAAAGGGGGGAAGTGTTTCACGTGAAACACTCGTGCTGCTCCGAGGGCGGGCCTGCAGCCGGGCTTCGCCTCAAGGCCGTCCGATGCGGGCGCGCGAGCTTGCTTCATCCCACACGACGGCTGCGGCCTTTCAAATGGGACATCGCTGGAAGCCCGCTACGAGACCTCGCGGCGCGCCTTGTCCACGACGACGAGTTGCGTCGGTGGCCCCCCGGGATCGATGGCCGGAGCCTCGTGGATCGCCGCGCTCATCCCCAATGCGGTCAAGCGCGGGCCGGCGGCCTGAAGCGACTGCACCGTCTTTCGCCCTGCCTGGAGGATCAGCCTGCCGCCGGGCGACAGGAAGGGCTCCGCCAGAGCGACCACGTCGGGCAGCGCGCCGATGGCCCGCGCAAAGGCGAGCTGGTACCTTTCACGGTGCTCGGGGTCACCGTGGAGCTGCTCGGCCCTGGTGTGAAGACAGTGCACCCCGGCAAGGCCGAGCTGCCGGATGACGTGGCGCAGGAACGTCGCTCGGCGGCGGATGGCTTCGATCAGGACCATACCGATCTCGGGGCAGCATATCTTCAGGACCAAGCCTGGGAAGCCGGCGCCCGACCCGATGTCCACCGCTTTCATCCCCGGCGCGGGCTCGAACGCCGTCCTGAACGTGAGGGAGCGCAGAAACCCCTCGCGGACGATCGCCTCCTTCGACTTGAGGCCGGTGAGGTTGACTTGCGGTGCCCAGCGCAGGAGCTCCGAGCAGTAGACTTCGAGGGCCTCGCGCTGCGCCTGCGTCATCCGTAGGCCGATCACTCCAAGCCCCCGGAGCAGGAGCCGATCGCTGGAGACCCTGGACCCCCTGGCGACTCCGTTGGCCGCCACGCCCGGCTTAGGCCGCCTCCTCCCCACGAGGGGCGAGCTTTCCGCGGCTTTGCAGCCAGTACTGCTGGCCGATCTGGAGGAGATTGTTGACGAGCCAGTAAAGGACAAGCCCTGAGGGGAAGCTCCAGAACATGAAGGTGAACATGGTGGGCATGAGATACAGCATCATCTTGGCCTGGCGGGGATCGCCGGCGGTCGGGGTCATCTTCTGCTGGACGAACATGCTGGCGCCCATGAGCAGCGCCAAGAGATTGAAGGGGTAATTCCTCGAGCCCCAGAGGTCGACGGTGAACAGTGCGTCCGGCTGCGAGAGATCTCTTATCCAGAGGAAGGGGGCGCGCCACATCTCCACCGAACTCGAAAGGGCGTTGTACAGGGCGATGAAGATCGGGATCTGGAGCAGCATCGGAAGACAGCCCCCCAACGGGTTGACACCGTACTTCTTATACAGCTCCATTGTCTCTTGCTGCTTTTTCTGTGGATTGTTCTTGAAGCGTTCCTGCAGCGCGGCGAGCTTCGGCTGCAGGGCCTGCATCGCCTGCATCGAGCGGAGGCTTTTCGCGGTGAGGGGGTGGAACACGATCTTTTGGAGCAGGGTGACCAGGATGATGGCGAGGCCGTAGTTTCCGCTGTAGCGATAGAGAAACCGTAGTAGGTAGAGCGCCGGGCGAGCGAGGATATCGACCCACCCAAGATCCAAGAGATTCTCCAGGTCCGGGCCGGCCGCCTTCAACCAATCGAGATCCTTGGGGCCCGCATAGAGGACGAACTGCTGAGTTGCCTCACCCCCCGGCTGAAGGGTCTGGGCTGGTGCGGCCAGGGAAACAAGGGGCTGTCCGGGCGGCTCCTTTCGCACCGAGGCCGCGCTCCCTTTACCTCCAGGCATGAGCGCTGCGGCGAAGTAGGGGTCATGAAGGGCGGTCCATGACACCTGACCGCTATGAGCGGCAGTCCCCTGGAGTTTTTCGACGTCGTCCGTAACCCGGCGTCCGTCCACCCAAGTCGTCGGGGGCAGAAGGCGGGAGCGCTGTTTGTTGAGGCTGTCGTGAAACCCGGGGCCCCATGCGAGCTCCGGAGCAATCGCTATCGGCTTCTTGCCGGTGTTTTTCCAGAAGAGTTGGACCTCAACCCGATAGCTGTCCCCCTTGAAGGTCAGGCGCTTCGCGAGCTGAAGCGGGCCGCCGGCCCGGGAAGAGAAGGTGATCGACCCGGTCTCGGTCGGTGAGCGCAGGTCGAGCCGCTCTTTGTCAACTGCAAAGTCGAGAGGCGACGCCTCCTCCAGTCTTCCGCTCCACGCAAAAAGAGGGGCCAATGGGCCTGCCGGGGGCGCCACAAGCTCTACAGCCTGCCCGTCCTCGAGCGTGTAGCGCTTGAGGCGCCAACTCTTCAACATCCCACCGCGCGTCGTGAAGACAGCCCTAATGACCCCCGTCTCGACCACCGCCTCTTGCTCCGGTACCTTGGGCGAGGCCGCCCGGCCCTGAAGTGGCATGACCGGCAGCGGCGCGACGGCAGGCCCTGCGGTGGGGGACTTTGCCGCTTGGCGGGGGGCGTTCTCCTTTGGCCCCGATGGCGGCTCCTCGGGACGAGGGGAAAAGTACTGCCAACCGAAAAAGATCAAGACCACCAGGAGTGTCGCCAGCAACGCGCGCTGTTCTGTTGTCATGAACCTCCAGTTCCCGATGCGTATGGGGCGAGGCGGTGGCGACCTATTTCACGGGGTCGTATCCGCCGTGGTGCCACGGGTGGCATCTGGCGAGGCGGGCCGCGGCACGGAGAACGCCTCGGGCCAGCCCGTGGCGGCTGATCACCTCATCCGCGTACTCTGCGCAAGAAGGAAAGAATCGGCAGGCTGGCGGGAGGAGTGGGGAAACGATCTGCTTGTAAAGCCGTAGAAGCTGTCTTGCCAGGCCGGCGCACGTCATTGTGTGGTTGCCGCGCTATCGCCCTGGGCGGCTGACGATGCGCATGCCCGGTCGAAAAGCTCGGCGAGCTGGTCCCTGATTTCCCGACGGGTAAGGGCAGTGATCCCTTTTCTTGCGGCGATCATGATATCAGTACCATTCGGGAGTTTGTGGGAGAAGAGACGAAAGGCCTCTCTCGCCTGTCGCTTCGCTCTATTCCGCGCGGTTGAGGGGCCTGCGCGCGCCCCGAAGCGAAGCCTGAGCCCCTGTTTTTTTGTTGACGCAACTGCTAGATAAAGGGTAAAATGTTTTACATAAATAGGCCGTCCCGATCGCCGTGGTAGCCCCGACCTGAGTCTCCTTCGCGACCGGCGGCTGCCTGCAGGGGAATCGTGGCCGGTGTGGCGTGACCCGGGGGCTGAGGCGGCGTCAGACCGTAAGTCTTTTTCGGCCCTTTGCCCTTCTTCGCTTGATGATCTTTCGGCCACCTGGTGTGCTCATTCGCGAGAGAAACCCGTGAGTCCGTTTTCGCTTGCTCTTGTTTGGCTGATATGTCCGTTTCATAGCCAATCCTCAGTCTTGCGGCAAAGGTCCACCCGCTGGATAATCGCCCGAAAAGTGAGCCGGAGTATACCCTGGAGGGCATTTGCTGTCAAGTCGCAAATGGTTGCGCGCCGCGAGGTATGGCCGAAACGTCATTGTTGTCTATATCTCGCTACTAATAGTGTGTAACTTATTTGTTTTAATGGTTATATCGGTTTTCCACAGATGTGGAAAAGGTGTGCGTAAGTACTCGACCGCTTCGGTTGGGTGATTCTTCCCTGTAACCTGTTAACGCCTGTGGGTCCGCCTGATCAGAGACCTGATCGGCTATGGGTTATCCACAATGCGCCACGAAGGGCTGTCTTAGGAAATCGATTGCCGATTCTGCCTTTTGCAGACGCATCCACATTTCCAGAGCACCTAAGTACTACTCCGATTCTTTATTATTTTAAACTAAAAAGACTAGGTATAAGTAGGTAACCTTTGTAGAGCTGAGGAGTTTATGCATATCAGGATTTCTCGCGATGATCTGTTTAGCGGCGTAGGACCCATTCAAGCTGTTGTCGAGACCAAGCGAAGCCTCCCCATTCTCTCCCACCTCCTTCTTGAAGCCTCCAATACCCACCTCTCTGTATTTGGAACAGATTTGGACCTTGGAGTACGTATGCGCCTCCCAGGAGAGGTTCTCAAGGAGGGATCGATCGCGCTTTCGGCCAGGAAGCTTTACGAGATCATTCGAGAATTTCCCGCTGCGACAGTGGACCTCACGGTCGATGGAGAGATGACGGCGACGATTTCGTGTGGAAGCTCAGAAGTCCGGATGAAAGGCCTACCTCGGGATGATTTTCCATCAATACGCGAACCGAAAAAAAGAGGCATCGTCCTCGATCGGCGCCAGTTTCTCGACATGATTCGGCGGACACTGTTTGCCGTTTCCTCGGATCAAACTCGTTACATGTTGAACGGGATCCTGTTCCGGGTGACCCCCAAAGATATCAAGATGGTTGCCACTGACGGACACAGGCTCGCCATGACCACCTTCGAGAGCGACCTGGCGAAAGACAGTAGCCCGATCGACATCATTATCCCCCGTAAGGCCGCCGCCGAGACGCTAAAACTTTTGAGGGAGGAGCCCGGTGAGGTCGAAATCGAGACGGCAGAGAACCATCTGCTGTTGAGCACCGACCACACCCTGATCGATGCGCGACTTATCGAGGGGCAATTTCCTAACTATGAACAAGTCATCCCCACAACGGCCACCAAGCAGGTCACGGTCAATCGCGGAGCCCTCATTGCCGGCCTCCGCCGCACCTCCACCATCCTTGGTGAGCGGACCGTCCCCACCACAATGGAGCTGAAGCCCGGGAAGCTTCTTCTTCGGTGCGTCAATCTCGATCTCGGAGAGGCGCGGGAGCGCATTGAGATTGAGTACGAGCACGAGGAGATGGTGGTGGGGTTCAACGCACGCTACATTCTTGACTTCCTGAGCGTCGTGGAAGGCGAGCAGGTCACCATCCACCTCCAGGACCCGCTCAGCCCGGCGCTTTTCCGCGCCAAAGACGAGAAGGGATATTCTTGCGTCATTATGCCGATGAAGGTCTAGTGTCGTTCCAACGTTATCCGCCTCCCATCACGATGGCCCGGAGGCATCTGGATCGGCCGTCGCACAGCCTTGACATTTGTCCGCACAAGCCGGAACGGCGCTAGTGTTGGGTTTCATCGTCTCGCACAAGGAGGGGTATGAGCAGAGAACCCAAAGACCTCGACATTAGCCCGCCCGACGACCTTAACATCAACGTCTACTCCAACGTTGATCCGTACGACGCGGCGCAGATCAGGGTCCTCGAGGGCCTCGAGGCCGTTCGGAAGCGGCCCGCGATGTACATCGGCGGCACGGGGCCCGAGGGGCTCCACCACTTGGTATACGAAGCGGTAGACAACAGCGTGGACGAAGCGCTGGTCGGCTGCTGTGACCGGGTGGAGGTCACCGTCCATTCCGATAACAGTGTCACCGTCGTGGACAACGGGCGCGGCATCCCGGTCAAAGAACACGAGGCGACCGGCAGGCCGGCAGTGGAAGTGGTGATGACCACTCTTCACGCTGGCGGCAAGTTCGACAACTCCGCATACAAGGTGTCGGGCGGCTTGCACGGCGTTGGTATTTCCGTGGTCAACGCGCTGTCCGAATGGCTTGAGGTCGAGATCTGGCGCGACGGGAAGAAGTATCAGCAACGGTATGAGCGGGGCAAACCGGCTGGCGATCTGGAGGAGATCGGGAAGGCCCGTAAGACCGGAACCCGCGTGACCTTCCTGCCAGACTCACAGATCTTCGAAGACCGGACGTTCAGCCTGGATACGCTGAGCAACAGGCTACGCGAACTGGCCTTCCTGAATAAGGGCCTGCGCATCAGGCTGGCCGATGAGCGGGCCAACGAGGTGCGGGAGTTTTATTACACCGGCGGCATCAAATCGTTTGTCGAGCTGCTCAATGAGAACAAGACAGTCTTGCACCCGAAGCCGATCTACATCGAGGCCCAGCGCGATGCAACGGTGGTCGAGGCGGCCATCCAGTATAACGACGGCTATACCGAGACAGTCTTCTCCTTCGCCAACAACATCAACACCCACGACGGCGGCACGCATTTGATCGGGTTTCGGTCGGCCCTGACCCGGACGATCAACAACTATGCCGCCGCCCGCGACTTGCTGAAGAACTTGAAGGCAACCCTGACCGGGGATGATGTCCGCGAGGGGCTGACGGCCGTCATCAGCGTGAAGCTCTCCAAT
>JBGQIR010000100.1:0-6756 GCA_041498535.1 Methylomirabilis sp. (SeqCode) | reverse complement strand
GATTTTCAGTCAAGTGCTCTACCAACTGAGCTACCGAGGCACGCGTTGTAAAATGATGGCGCGGATGACGGGACTTGAACCCGCGACCTCCGGCTTGACAGGCCGGCGTTCTAACCGACTGAACTACGACCCCCCTTGGTGGCGCGCACCCCACGTGCTGCGGACGCAATAACGACCTACTCCGGCGCGCCGGAAATGGGCGAATGGTGGGCGAAGGAGGTGTCGAACCTCCGACCCCCTGCTTGTAAGGCAGGTGCTCTCCCGCTGAGCTATTCGCCCTGCCGCGACGGTGCTCGCCAAATGACTGGCGGAAGAAACCGATGTCCAGTATAGCGTATCGATGAAGAGTGTCAAGCTGAAATGGCCAAAGAACCCCGCTCCTTCGAGCTTTTTTCTTGATTTCTCACACACCTGTGATAGCGTAAAGCCCCTTTCATACCGGGGCCTTTCCGCATGCGGCTGAGTGGTGGGAAGAAGGGTGGAGAAGGGAATGATCTAGGGGTTGCCCTGCGAGAATCAAGAATCGTCTCGGAGGGCGTCTTCTTTTGCCGACGGGCCCTAACGGTCCCGACGGCATTGTTTGTGCATCAGCCACATCTGCCTGCGGGCCATGCGCCCCTGACAGGATACCGGATATGCCGATCCCACGTGTATCAGGCGAGCCATCAGACGCGAAGAAGGAGGGGGGGAAACAACGATTCCCTCTCTCGATGCACATTCATCTCACTCTGATTTCCATCGTGTTGACCATGGGCCCGGTGGTGATCTTTGGGCTGGTGCAGACTTACCGGGTCCGGGACCGGGAGATCAGTGGCGCAGCGTCACGCTATCAGGCCGTCGCCACCAGCATCGCGCGCGAGATCGAGTTCTTCATCTCTGATGCCACGGACAACCTGCAGCTCCTTGCAGGGGGGATCGGGCGGATGACACGCCTCCGTGCGGATGCTCTGGAAGCCTCCGTCCGCAGGGCCCTTGACACGCGGACCATCAATCACATCGCGGTCATGACTCCAAGGGGCCACTCCATCGTCAATGTGAACAGGGATGGGAGGCTCCCTACCGAAGTGGACTACAGCGATCGACCCTACGTGCGCGCGGTCATCGCTTCGCGCTCACCTCACCTTTCTGGCCCACTCGTGGGAAAGGTCAGCCGCCGCCCTGAAGTCTTCCTTGCAGTCCCAGTGCTTGATCGCCACGGTACCCTGAGGGCAATCCTGACGGGTGGCTTGGACATGACCGAACTCTACAATCGGCACCTGTCGCAGTTTGGGGCAATGGAGGCAGGTGGGCGTACCCTGCTCCTGGAACCATCGGGGCAGCCGATGGCCACTTCGGACCGAACACTCGAGAAGGTCTTTGCCACCAGGGGCGATGCCCGGATCACACCGAAGCCCTGGGAGAGCGATCCCCGCCTCCTGGTGTGGACCGATGAGCAGGGGCGCCGTATGGTAGGGGCCAGCGCCTCCCTCGCGACATGGAAGTGGACGATCTTGACCGGAATCCCGGAGGAACAGATCCGCGATGCGCTGGCCGCGCCGATCCGGCAGGTGGGCTACCTCACCCTCTGGCTGCTGCTGGCCTGTGTGATCGCAAGCCCGCTGGTGGCGCGCATCATGGCCAATCCGATCACGGCGATGGAGCAACAGGCGAAGCGTATCGCCGGTGGGGCCCTCGGGGAGACGGTCACTCTGCCCCACTACCCCCCGCGCGAGCTGGTTGACCTGTCGCGTTCCTTGAATACGATGTCGGCCCAGCTCGCCCGCAATTACCGGGCGGCCTCCGCGGTGAGTATCGTCGCCCAAGCCGTCAGCCAATCACTCGACTTGCACGCAATCCTGCAGGGGTCGCTTGCAACCATCGCCGATGTCATTGCCCTGGATGCTGCACTGGTCTTTCTGCTGGAGGGGGACGAGCTTCGGGTCGCCGCGCACCTCGGCCTGTCGGACGAATTTGTCCACCGTGTCGATCGGATGTCCCTCGGCGAGGGGTTTGTAGGCCGCGTGGCGGCGTCTACCGCACCGCTTCTTGTGGAAGATATGTGGGTCGATCCGCGATTGGCGCGGGACGTGGTCAAAAAAGAGGGGTTCCACTCCTTGGCCAGCGTTCCCCTCTCCTCGAAGGGGCGTCTCCTCGGCGTCCTCGCGATCATGGGGCGCGGCATTCGCCAGTTCAGTGAGGACGAATTGACCCTGGTGACAACCATCGGTGCCCAGATCGGACTCGCTGTCGAAAACGCCGGCCTCTACGCCCAGGCCCAGGCCCGCCTCAAGGAGGCCGAGGCATTGGCCGAGATCCGCCTGCAGCTCAGCAGCTCCCTCGACCTTCGCATGGTCATTCTGACGATCGTCCAGTGGGCGAAGGAGCTGTGCAGCAGCGACTTGGCGGTCTTTGCGTCCTACGATCCAGCCCGCCGGGTGGCCACGATCACTGCGTCTGTCGGCGCCAGGACACAGCTTCTCAGCAACTATGAGATCGTCGCTGGGGAGGGCGTCGATGGCAGAGTGCTCGAGACCGGGGAGTCGTTTATCACTGCCGACTACTTCAACGATCCCCGGGTCTCACAAGAATGCGCCGAGCTCGCTCAGGCGGAGGGCTTCGTCGCCAAGCTCGCCGTGCCCGTCCGTTCGCGGGAGAAGAGCATCGGCCTGCTGTGGGTGATTAACAGGCGCCCAATCCCCTTCACCCAGCAGCACCAGGCAGTGGTGCAGAAGCTGGCCGCCCAGGCGGCCGTCGCGCTAGAGAACAGCCGCCTCTACCAGGAAGCGCAGGAGCGACTCCGAGAGACAGAAACGCTCCTGGCCGTCAGTCAGGCGCTTTCCTCGACGCTGGATCTTCAGGAGTCGCTTCGGCGTGGCGCCCGGGAGTTGGCCCGCGCGATCCACGCTGATAGTGCCGGGGCGTATCTCATCTCCCCAGACGGGCAGAACCTGCAGCCGTTTTCCGGCTACCATCTTCCGAAAGACAAGCTGTCGTACATCCGAGCCACCCCGATCCCGGTTCACTGGAACCGCTTTATCGAGGAAGGCTTTATCGCCCGTCGCGCCATGTTCTCATCTGACCGTCATCTCGACCCGAGATTCGATGAAAAGATCAAGCTCTTTTCCCTCCGCTCAGTCGTCATGGTCCCCTTCTTCGCGCGGGACGAAATCCTCGGCAGTCTCTTTGCCGTCTGGTGGGAGAAACCGCACACCCCAACACCTCGTGACCTGGAGCTGGCCGACGGGATCGGCCAGCAACTGGCCCTGGCCATCGAGAGCGCCCGTCTCTATCAGCAAAGCCTCTCCCGCGCGGCAGCCCTGGCCGAGTCAGAGGACAGGTATCGGCGGCTGGCCGAGGGGGCAAAAGATCTCATCTTTACCGTGGATCTCGAAGGACGATTCACCTATCTGAACCCAACTGTCGAGCAGGTCCTGGGGTACCGGCCGGAAGAGCTACTGGCCAAGCCCTCCATCGCCTCCGTCGCTCCAAAGGACCAGGACCGTGTCAAGGCGCTTTTCGACAGGGCGCTGCAGGGTGAGAGTCCCTTCGACGTCTATGAGATCGACGCCATCAAGAAGGATGGATCAACCATCCCCCTCGAGGTGGGCGCCAGCACCATCTACGATAGTGAAGGGCACGTCGTCGGGAGGCAAGGGATTGCACGAGACCTGAGCGAGCGGCGGCGGCTGGAGGAAGAGACGCGGGAGCGGAAACGGCTTGAGGAAATCAACCGTTTCAAGTCGCAATTCCTGGCCAACATGTCACACGAGCTCAGGACCCCCCTGCACTCCGTCATCGGCTTTTCGGAGGTTCTCCAGGATGGCCGCTTCGGCCCTCTGGCGGAGAAGCAGGCCCGGTTCGTGAAGAACATCCTCGTGAGCGGACGCCACCTGCTCGCCCTGATCGACGACGTCCTGGACGTCGCCAAAATCGAGGCCGGGAAGATGAAGCTCCATCGTGGCCTCTTCGACATCCGCGCCGTAATCGACAAGGTCTGCGCCGTCATGCAGCACCAGGCCGACGTCAAGCACCAGACAGTCCGGATCGAGGTGGACCCGGAGGCCAGCGTCGGCTTCGCCGATCATCAGCGGGTCCAGCAGATCATGCTGAACCTCCTCTCCAATGCGATCAAGTTCACCCCGGATGGTGGGCGGATCACCGTCACCGCTCATCGGATGCGGAGTGCGGAGTGCGGAGTGCCGAGTGCATCGGACGTTACCTCGCACCTCGCACCTCGCACCCCGGACACCGGCGAGCTCATCGAGGTTTCGGTGGCCGATACCGGGATCGGGATCAGCTCCGATGATCTCCCTCGCCTCTTCCGAGAATTCGAACAACTGGAACCCTTCTATACCAAACAACATCAGGGAAGCGGACTGGGCCTGGCCCTCTGCAAGCGCCTGGTGGAGCTGCAAGACGGCACGATCTGGGCCTCGTCGGAAGGAGCGGGACGCGGCAGCACCTTCACCTTCACCATCCGTGCGGCCGCACCTCCGGATTGGTCAAGCGATGCCTAAGCGGGTGCTGATCGTCGAAGACAACCCCATCAGCCTGGAACTCCTCACGGAACTGGTGCAAGCCGAGGGGCATCGGGTCATCACTGCCCTCTCCGGTACCGAGGCCCTCTCCCTGGCCCGCGCCGAACTCCCCGACCTGATCCTGATGGACATCCAGCTCCCGGGCCTCGATGGATTGACGGCGATCCGGATCCTGAAGGCGGACCCGGAAACCAAGGAGATCCCGGTCGTCGGAATCAGCGCGCACGCCCTGCGAGAGGACGTGGAGCGCGCGTTGCAGGCGGGCTGCGTCGCCTACCTGTCAAAGCCACTGGACACGCGTGGCTTTATCGACCTCATGGCGGGGCTCCTGGGCAAAGACGCCCAGCCCCAGCAGCAGATCGCTGAGGCGCGTTAACGATCCGAGAGGGGGCTGGGTCGGGGAGGATGGTAACAGAAGAAGTGGGTGCTGCCATGAAGTCTACCGGGCGAGCGCGGCAGGTGTTGATCATCGATGATGATCCCCACATCGCCGAGACGATGGTCGCGGCCCTCAAGGACCGGTATCAGGTTCACGTGGCGACGGACGATCGAGAAGGCCTGGCGATCCTCCGGCGCCACCCGATCGATCTGCTGTTGCTGGACGTCCGCCTGAGGTCCAGCGACGGTCTCGAAGCCCTGGGACGCCTCCGGGCTGTCCGCCACTTTCGGGTCCTGGTGCTGACCGGCTACGGCTCCGAGGAGGTCTTGCTTCGCGCGCTCCGCGCCGGGGTCGATGACTACATGGACAAGCCGTTCAATGTCTTCGAGCTCCAGGCGCGGGTCGCGGCCCTGCTGGGTGACATGCCGAAGGACGAGGGTCCACTCCGCAAAGCCCATCACATACTGCTGCACCGCTTTGATGAGCCTCACACCAGCATCTCATTGGCCCGCACGGTCGGGCTGAGCACCAGCCACCTCCGCGGGTTTTTTACAGCGGCCTTTGGCCGCACGCCGATGGCGTACCTGGAGCGCGTGAGAATGGAGGAAGCCGTCCAACTCATGAAGGACGGAGCGCTCTCCATCAAGGAAGTGGCCAGAAAGGTCGGGTATCGTGACGCAAACAACTTCTCCACGGCGTTCAAGCGCTTCTACGGTAGCCCTCCTCAGTCACATCGTGGAGCTCTCACCTCGTCGTAACCACTCCTGAAATCGCTAAAACATCCCGCAGAACCTGATACACACTCTAACCTGTTGTTACCACTCGGCTTCAGGCACGCTCTCCATATCCTTGCCCGCGTCGTTAGCTCAAAATCAAACCGGATGGTCACCTCGCAAAGAACTTTGATCACCTCGCAAAGATGATTCGCCTTGACTTGGCCTTGAACGGGAGATATCCAGGGGGGAGAATCACTCGGAGTCCACTGATGCCATCTCCTGCCAAGTGGCAAGCCTTCTTACGATTCCGTTTCTTCCTGATCCGCTCTCTGATCGGTCCGCCCTCCGCCCACGCCCTGTATCCGACTCAACAGGTTCTTGGTCGAACCCATGTTCGGCAGTGGCCGATACGCTGGTTCGTCCTCCTCGGGCTCTTCTTCCTCCTCCAGCCAGCTCCCCACGTGCAAGCGCAGCAGCCGGTCATCCATTACGTCTACGACGACCTGGGGCGGCTCGTGGGGGTGGTGGACCCGGACGGGAATGCGGCGACCTATACCTATGATGCGGTGGGGAATATCCTCGCGATCGGTCGCCACAATGTGGCCGACACGACGGGGCCGGTTGCCATCACGCTGGTCAGTCCCAACCAGGGGAAGATCGGCACCCCAGTTTCAATCTTCGGAAAAGGTTTCAGTCCAGATGCAGCGCAGAACACGATCTCGTTCAGCGGAGCGATCGCTTCCGTCACCGCTGCAAGCGCAACCAGCCTCAGCACGACCGTCCCGCCCGGGGCGCTGACGGGCCCGATCACGGTGACAACTCCCCTCGGCGCAGCGACCTCGCCCGAGCCGTTCACGGTGCTGGGCGTCGTGACGATCAGCCCGACCAGCGCCGTCCTCTTCCCAACCCAGACGCAGCAATTCACGGCGACGGTCAGCGGGACCAGCTCCCCATCAGTGACGTGGACCGTCAACGGCATCGTCGGTGGCAATGCCACCACCGGGACGATCTCGGCGGCCACCCTCTACACGGCCCCGACAGCGGTCCCGTCGCCCCCGACGCTCACCGTGACAGCCACCAACGCGAGCGATCCAACCTTCTTTGACTCCGCCACGGTGGTGATCACCACGCCGCCCGATAAGAT
>JBGQIR010000099.1:0-6966 GCA_041498535.1 Methylomirabilis sp. (SeqCode) | reverse complement strand
TCCAGTCCAGCGGAGGGATCGTCGGCCTGGCATGCGGCCAATCAGAGGACTCTTGTTGAGCACGCCTACGATCTGGACTCAACCATCCCTGAAGACGTGATCATCTCCTCGGAGGAGACATAGGCTCGGAGAAAGGGGTCATGCCAATCAGGATCGTTGTCCCCGAGCTGGGTGAATCGGTTGTCGAAGCCACAGTGGCCCGCTGGCTGAAACGAGAAGGCGATCGCGTGGCCGTAGGGGAGGCGGTGGCCGAGCTGGAGACCGATAAGGTCAACCTGGAGGTGGGCGCCGAGCGCACCGGCGTGCTGGTCCGCATCGAACGAAAAGAGGGCGAAGATGTCAAGGTCGGTGACGTGCTGGGGGTGATCGAAGAGGCGCCGGTGGAGGTCAGCGGGCCCCCGCAGATGGACGACGCGATCAGCTCGACAGCCAAGGAAGCCGAGGCCTCGCCACAGGAGCCGATGCGCCCTCCAGCGAAAGAAAGAGCCAAGGCCACCCCCGTGGCCAAGAGCTTGGCCCAGGCGTATGGCGCCGATCCGGCGCAGGTTCCCGCGAGCAGTCCAGGCGGGAGGCTGACCAAGGAGGATTTCCAGAGCTATCTGGAGCGGCAGAAGGCCGCCAGGCAGGCTGAGACACCAGCCACGCCAGCCGTCACCGCGGGAGCCGGTGCATCGCAACCCGTACCCGCCGTCGAGCGGGAGAGGCGCGAAGAGCGCGTGCGTATGTCCCGCCGCAGGCAGACCATCGCCCGCCGCCTCGTAGAGGCGCAACGCGCGGCGGCCACGCTCACCATCTTCAGCGAAATCGACATGAGCGCGGTGATGGAAACACGGCGTCGCCGAAAGGAGTCGTTCCAGGAGCAGCATGGCGTCAGTCTGGGCATCATCCCATTCTTCGTTCACGCCACCATCGGTGCGCTGAAGCGCTGTCCCCTGCTCAACGCCGAAGTCCAGGGCGATGAGATGGTCCTGAAGCGTTATTATGACATCGGCATCGCCATCGCCGCGTCGGAAGGGCTGGTGGTGCCGGTGCTGCGGGATGCCGATTGGATGTCCTTTGCGGAGATCGAGAAGGCAATCAACGAGTATGTCCGGAAGGCCGAGGAAGGCGCCCTTTCCTTGGAGGATCTCCGTGGGGGTACCTTCACGATTACCAACGGCGGTGTCTTTGGCTCGTTGCTCAGCACCCCCATTCTTAACCCGCCTCAGGTGGGCATCTTAGGCCTTCACAAGATCGAGGAACGGCCCATCGCGCGGGGCGGTGAGATCGTCATCCGCCCGATGATGTACGTGGCGCTCAGCTTCGATCACCGCATCGTGGACGGTCGCGAGGCGTCCCTGTTCCTGGGACGAGTCAAGGAACTTCTCGAGGACCCTGAGGCCCTCTGGTTGGAGCGATGAACGGATGCCGGCCTGATCCGTCCCGGCGCCACCGTTCCCCTCGCTTTCCTGCCGAGGTGACTCTCCTGAGCTCTACGTGACCGCCCCTGCGAGCGCGCCCAAGACGTTTGCCTTGCCCCTCCACCTCCCCGTCCACCCCAGCGTACGCCCCCGCCGCCCCCCACTGGGGCAGGATTCTGCTTGACAATCATCCCTGAGGCGCGACATGCTCCCCTCTGCCCGGCCCGCGGGTCCCCGAGGGCCTGACGCGCCCGGGGCGATGGGCGAGTCGGCGCCCCGCCAGTGTAACTTCCCATCAGTTGAAAACCTGCCCGCGCCCCTTCGGTATTTGAGACCTTTATTCCGGTCCCGAACGAGGGTTCCGAATTCAAGGTCCGCTATCTAACCCATGTGGCGATTTTCGAAAAATCGACTCGAGCGCATATTGATGCGGTGTGTGCCTCACTGTTCTGTGAGATTTGGTGTAACCGAAAGGAATCGGAAACCCCTCTCATCGCCTTTGCCGACTTCAAAGCGCGACCATTTGCACCAAGCCTGTGCGAGTACCTTTTGCAGATAATTCCTGTGACTCTTCATTCGGTCCAGTCCACGGAAAAGGAACGCGATGAAGGATTGGGCGCCCGAGGCCCGCTGCCCGGCTTCGAGAGCCGGCTGGTATAATTCCGATGCGGGCCACCCTTTCTCGCAACTTTTCGATCGCAGCAATTGCGCGCCGTCCTTTCTCTTCACTCCTCATCTACCTCCTGACATCCGGCATCTTTTACGCGTGGACTGTCAGACACCCGCTTTATTCTCCTTGGGTGATCTCTCCCACCTGGATCGACGAACACATTTCGTTCATTCCTGATTTCGTTCCCCTCTATCTCACCTATCTCTTAATCATGCCAAGCTTCGTGATCCTCTCCAGACGCGACAGGGATTTCGGCGTGATTTTTCTCAGCGCATGCGCTTATGTGCTTTTGAATCTGGTGATCAACGCATGTATCCCTACGACGCTGTCGAGTTGGACTCCTCAGCTTGAGCCGTACCATTGGGGTTCGAGGCTTCTTCTGTCAGCGGACGCACCCAATTGTGTTTTCCCGGCCGGTCATGTCGGACTGCCCGCGTGCATAGCGGCGCGTCTCTACAAGTCTCGCTCAAAAAGCTGGCGGATCTACGCCGCCTGGGCGATCCTGATGTCGATCGCCGCATTGACAACGAAACAGCATTTTTTTCCTGATGTAGTCGCTGGGGCGCTGTTGGGGTTTTTTGTCGGAGTGATGGGACCCACAATGCTCTTTGGCGGTACCCGTTATGGGGAAACCGCACGAGGATGGAACTAAGAATGGAACGCCATCTCGTTGCAGAACTGGACCGAGCGCTTGAGTATGGATGATCCAGCTAAAGCTGCTTTTCATAAATCCTGTAGGTTTTTGACCTCCGGGCGCCAAATTTTTTCAGGACGGCATTGGCTGCCGTATTGCTCTCGAGAATCCAGGACAGCTCGCCCTTCCGGTAGCCCTTGTTCTTGGCGACATCGTACGTGCGGCAGCAGAGGACGGCATCGATCCCTTTCATGCGGTATTCTTTTCGGACCCCCATGAGGGGCATGCGCAGGGATGTGATCTTCCGCCTATGCCAGAGGATCTTCAGCAAACCCCAGGGGAATAGTCGGCCGCCAGCTTTCTTCAGGGCCTGGTTCATATCGGGAAGCACCAGAGACATGCCGGCCGGTTCGCTGTCGTACTCGGCGATGAAGAACAGATCTCTGTCGTGAATCAATTTGAGCTCGCCGACGATACGATCGAACTCTTCTTCCGTCAGAGGCACGGCGCCCCAGTTCTCGGACCAGGCCTCCGTGTATATCTTTTTTATCTTTTCCATTTCATCCTTGAAATCTCTCACATCCACCGTACGGACGACGAGCTTGGGGTCCTCAAGAGCAAAATCGGCGATGCCGCGCACTGTCTCCGGGAGTTCCTCAACCTCAAACATTGCATAGGCGTACAGGTCCTGGATCTTATGAAAACCATACCCTTCGATCAGATCGGCATAGGAAGGGGGATTATAGGTCATCCGGATGAGGGGCGGCTCGTCGAAGGCATCGATGAGCAATCCGGCTTCATCATTCACGGAAAAGCTTAAGGGCCCCCTCATGGTCTTGAGCCCACGCTCCCACAGCCAGTTCGAGGCTGCATCAAACAGCGCATTGGCGACCGTTTGGTCATTAATGCATTCGAAGAAGCCGAAAAATCCAGATCCGTCTTTGTGGACCTGAATGTGCTGATTGTTCTCATGGGCTGAGATTCTTCCCACCGGGTCTTCGCCCCTAAAGGCCATGAAGAGCTGGGCTTTCGAGTGGGAAAAGTAGGGATTCTTTCCAGGTGTGAAGAATTGAAGCTGGTCGAAGATCAGGGGTGGGACCCAGTTGGGATCATCCCTGTAGATTTTCCACGGGAACTTGATGAATCTCTTGAGCTGCCTTCTGTTCCCCAATTCAATCGGGCGTATCGAGACAGGGGGCGAACCTGCCATACCTGCACCTCCACCGGATGTGGGCCTCATCTTATTACTTTCCCTGGGGTTGTGCAAACCGACTATACTATCCGGGTGCACGACACCAGCGGCCTGCGGGGTAATGTCAACCCTCGTGTTTGAGTTCCGAACGCCGCGCGCCCGCAGGAAGGCCATGTGCCAGGCGGTCGACTAACCCTATCGGAACTCGCGGGTTCGCGTCAATCGCCGAAGCCCATCGAGCGAGTGCCGTTCCAACTTGTTCGGATAGATGGCATAATTATGCGACGGCCGATCCAGATCGTTGCGCGTCATTTTATCGCTTGGCTGATAAAGTTGGAACGGCACGAGCCCCCCTCCCCGCAGAAGGTGTCGCGGGCAACCGCCGCCCCCTAAGCATCGAACTGTGGGCTTTCCTCGGCCTGGCAACGACTCCCCATCCAGGGATCCCGCCTGGGCCGCATCCCCGTGCCGCAAGAAACCCTGAGGGCATTGTTTTCTTGACAATGGTATCCTAGTGTACTATTGTACTATTACACAAGGACGGATTGTCTTCCGGAACGGCGAAACCGTAAACGCGCAAGCCCAAAACAGTGGAGGTGTGGCATGAACACGGACGTCCTCGAAGGCAAGTGGAGGCAGATGCGCGGCCAAGTAAGGGAGTGGTGGGGGAAGCTCACGGATGACGATCTCGATACGATTGCCGGCAAGCGAGACAAGTTGGTGGGGACGCTCCAGGAGAAGTACGGCTGGGCCAAGGAGCGCGCCGAGCAGGAGATCGCGCGGCGGGTCGGTGAGTGAGATCGAGCGAGAAGACCGGCGCTAGCAGGGGGAGCACCTGGCACAAGATCGGAGGAACGGCCATGTACAAGCAGTTGGGAATCATCGCGCTGGGGCTTGGTGTCGCGCTGGCAGGCTGCGAGAAGGGACCGGCCGAAAAAGCTGGCGAGCGGATCGACAAGGCGGTGGACGCGCTGTCCGGCAAGGGACCGGTCGAGAAGGCCGGGAAGCGCGTCGATAGGGCCGTGGACGAACTCACGAAGAAGTAGCTCACGGCCAGAGGCGTGCGGCTTCGATACCGAGGCCACGCCTGGGCGAGGCGTCATCTGGAACTGAAACAGACCTGAGGCAAAGGAGGTTGCGATGGGTACCATTTTGCTCGTGATCCTGATCCTGATGCTCGTTGGAGTGCTGCCTACGTGGCCGCATAGTCGGAGCTGGGGGTACGGCCCGAGCGGCACGGTCGGACTGATCCTCGTCGTCCTCTTGATCCTGGTGCTACTCGGACGCATCTGACGGCGGATGCCCCGATGGAAATAGCGCGGGCGGGTGATCTCGGGCCGCGCTATGGCACCCCGGGACGGCGCGCGCCCATGCCGTGGGCGGGGGGTGGGGCCCAAGTGGTGGATGCTCGACGAAGTTCCCGCTGAAAGTGCACTATCATAGTATTACACTTACGTTAACAGGATAACGAGAGGAGCCCGGATGCACCTGTATGTGGATGCGCACAGCCCGATCCCGATCCGGCGGCAACTTGCGGAGCAGCTCAAGCACTTCATCGAGAGCGGCGGCTTCCCCCGGGAGCAGGCGCTCCCCAGCATCCGCGAGATGGCCGGCTTCCTCGGCATCAATCCGAATACGGTCGCGCGGGTCATCGAGGATCTGAAGCGCGATGGCTATGTGCAGGTCCGGCGGGGCAAGGGGGTCTTCGTCGCCCCGGACCCGCCGATTCGCCCCTCCCCCAACCTCCGCGAGGCCTTCCTCAGGGAAGTGGGGCTCCGGGCCGGCGCCTTGGGGATGACCGCCGACGACGTGGCGGTGGGCGTCCTGAGCGTGGCCGGGGTCCATCCCGCCGTTGCCAAGCCAGACACCGAGGTTCTCCTGGTGGAGTGCAGCCAGCCGGAGCTCGACTTCTTTGCCCGGGAACTTCAGGCCCACCTCTCGGTCCGCGTGGACAAGGTGCGCCTGCGCGATCTGGCGACGGCCGTGCGGCGCCGCAAGGCGGCCCGCCGCTGGAGGGCCGCTGTCACGAGCTTCTTCCACCTCCCGGCGGTGGAGCGGTTGCTCGACGGCATGGGGGTCCCGGTCATCGCGCTCCTCGCCGAGGCGCACCTCGAGACGCTCCACCGCCTGGCCCAGTTCCCGACGGGGACCCGGGTGGGCGTGGCCTCCATCTACCCCGAGACTGCCCACAACCTTGAACACTCGATCACCAACGCCGGCTTGCCGAACATCGCGCTCCTGGGCACCTGCCCCGCCGAGGGGGCGGCGCTGGGCCGCCTGGTGCGGCAGGCGCAGGTGATGGTCTGCTCCAGCCTGGCGGCCGAGCGGGTGCGGGCGCTCATCAACGGCGGCCACACTCAGGTGATCATCGACGACCGGGCCGTCGACAAGCGGACGATCGAGCTGCTGGCGGCCACCTTGGCGCGGCAAGACCAAGACAGAGAGGTGTCGACTGCCGCTCTGGCCGCCGCTAAGAAACCCATGAGGCTCCGTCCCGCCAAGCGGAGCCCGCCGGCAAGCAGGGCGACGCGGCAGCCCCCGAGGCGGGGGGCATGAGGCGAGCCACCCGGCGCAGCGGCCGGGGCGAAGAGTCGCCTTAGACACATGCGGGTCCTTGTGATGTACGGTCTCATCGCCCGATAAGACCCAGAACTTCGAGATCCCCGTGAAGATGCAGTAGCGGGGTACATGGTGCTGGTTGGGCGGTCTCGAGAGGGGTTCTCAGCTTCACTCGCCACAGAAGAGGGCCCGGGCGTGGCCCATCGGGCACCACGCTGCGGCCCGGACCGTGTGTGCGGTCCATCAAACGGAAGTTCAGGAGGGGCAGGCGGAAGGCCGGCGCCGCCGGCGAAGGAGGAAGGGTCATGACTCTGGAAATGTTGGTGATGTGGATTGTCGTGGGGCTGGTGGCCGGCTGGCTGGCCGGGTTTGTCATGAAGGGCGGAGGCTACGGGCTGATCGGCGACATCGTCCTCGGGCTCGTCGGCAGCATCGTGGGAAGCTGGATCTTCCGGGCCCTGGGGGTCTCGCGGGGAGCGGGGCTGCTCGCGTTGATCGTCGTTGCGTTCAT
>JBGQIR010000098.1:0-6975 GCA_041498535.1 Methylomirabilis sp. (SeqCode) | reverse complement strand
TAGAGCCCAGCCATGTGCCCCTCCTAAAGACGCTCACACAACTTGATGAGCACCCACGAAAGCCCGAACAAAGTTAGGGTCACGCCCACGTAGAAGACGTCCGTCATCGTGCACCTTCTTGATTTTCCACTCCTGAAAGTCAACGTAGTGCAGAGGTGCGATCGAGTCAAATCAAGAAGCTGTTAAAATGAGTGGTCAGCACGTTAAGGAATTGTAAAAGTGAAGGCCGGCGAACTGGGTCTGGCTAGCGAAGTCGGGTGGTTAGGAGCAGAGGCTCGAACTCGGGCGAAGTAGAAGAGGCTGCCAAGGGTGTTCTTGGAGAAGCCCTTTCGCAGCTATTTGACAATCGTGGGAGCGGGGATGAAAGGAATGGGTTTGTAGATCCAGGCAGGAAGCGGCGTTTCTAGGGGCGGCTGCCGGTGGAATCAATCCAATGATTCGAATGGTAGCCTACATCGTTCTTTAGGGGATGGCCCTCGATCCTCCTACCGCGCCAGTGCAGATCAGATTCTAATGAGCTTGGTTTCTCGAACCCGGAAGGCAGTTAGGTATTGCATCTACTTGAACACAAAGGAAAAATCCCGCGTAAGTTCTTTACGCTCTGATATTTGCCCCACCTTCAAATCCAAGGGGTTGTGGCTCTATGTCGCTAGCCTTTCTTATTTTAGTTGCGCAAGAGTTGCACGAGGAGGATGGAGCGTCCCAGGGATCGGTGACCGACGAAAAAGTAGGCGCTTCTTTCCCAGAGTTCAGATCGGCTTAGTCAGGCCGGAAAGCCGCCTACTTCCCCTCCTCGGCCATCGCCTTCCCGTACTTGAGCAGGACCTCGCCCACGGCCTTCAACACCTCGCCTCGAATCTGGAGCATGAGAGCCATATGCTTTGGGTCATGGCTTCCACCCATCATCCCCCTCATGCCCATCCCGCCTGGGTCCATCATGCCGCCCATCATCTGATGCATCATGGGCATCATGGGACACGGCATGCCCATCATCCCTTGTCCCCCCATCCCTCGGCCCATCATGGGTGACTGGCCACCGGCCTGCTCCTGCTGTCCGGCTTGGCAGCAGCCCATCGCCTTCTGGCCCTCCATCTCGTGCTCGGCCGCGAGGGCGCTAGAGCCGATCAGGATGATCGCGACGAATGCTGCGCCTACCTTTGACATCAGCTTCATGTTCATGGTCTGCCTCCTGACTGGGTTCAAAGCTGCGCTGCTTTCGATTTGCCCCGACTCTTTGGCTCACCACACGCGAAATAAAATGCTCCCACCGTCCTTGATTTTCTCGGTTCAGGCAATTTGATCCATCGGCCACCTCCATTTTCATCGCCAAGGCAATCGGCTCTGATTGATGCCTGGCTTTCATGCTGCTAAGCAAAAACTGAGAAATACTTGGAGAGCCTAAATTGGACAAAAGTCTATTCGGAGCTTCCAGGAGTACACTGTCCCAAGAGGCTATGCAAAAACGTCTCGATTTGTGGTGACATTGAGGTGAAACGGACAGAAAAATCAGTGCTCCTCTCTGGTAATACTTCCACGACCTTCGCGTACAGAGTTCCAGGGATCTCTTCGCCAGTGCTACAGATGAGGTGCATATCGAGGTTGGTCAAGAGGGGGACTGGAAATTCCAAGCGTGCTTCGGCCCCCCTGGATGAGAGCTTCACGAGGCTTCCCTTGGACATTCCTCCACTCAGTAGTCATGGTCATGATGTGGTTTCCTTACCCAAGAATGCCTCAATCTTTTCCAGCAGCCGCAGGAATTCGATCGGCTTGGTATCATAGTCGTCGCATCCGGCCTCGAGGGCTTTCTTCCGGTCACCCACCATCGCATGGGCGGTCAGCGCGATAATGGGGATGGCCTGGGTGGCGGACGCCGCTTTGAGCTGCCGTGTCGCTTCCCAGCCATTCAGCACGGGTAAATCCATGTCCATCAGGATGAGGTCAGGAACTTCCGATTGGGTCATGGTCACACCCTGTTCGCCATCCATCGCGATCACCACCTTGTAGCCGCGCCGCGTGAGGCGCCGGGACAACATGTCTCGATTCTCTTCGTTATCCTCAACGAGCAGGATCTTCGTCATGCGGGACCTCGCGTGTGGATACATGCCTGGCTAGACTGGAGAACTTGTGCCACACAACCACTCATCCGCGGACATCCATGGCGGGGAGCGAGATGGTGAACGTGGACCCCTGGCCCAGGGCGCTCTCGACGGTGATCTCCCCTCCCATCATCTGACAGATTCTTTGGCTGATCGCCAGGCCGAGGCCCGTGCCGCCGTATTTGCGGGTGGCCGAGGCGTCTGCTTGGTGGAACGCCTGGAACAGCTTCCCCATCTGCTCAGGGGTCATGCCGATGCCGGCGTCGGTCACACGGAACCTAATCCAGGCTGCGCTGTCCACCATCTCCCGGATGACGCCGAGTGTGATGGTTCCCCGCTCGGTGAATTTGCATGCGTTGCTGAGCAGGTTGAACAGCGCTTGTCGGACCTTGGTCGGGTCAGCCCGCATGGTGCCAAGATCGTCGGCGCAGTGCACCTCAAGCGTATTGGCGTTCGTATCCACCAGCGGCTTCATGGTGGTCACGATGTCCTGGATCATCGGGGGGATGGGAAAGGTTTCCAGGGAGAGGTCCGTCTTGCCGGCTTCGATCTTCGAGAGGTCGAGGATGGCGTTGATCAACCCCAGCAGGTGTTTGCCCGCCCCACGAATCTTTTGCAAGTCGGGGATGAATTCCTCCTGGCCCGCCTCTTCGGCTTCCTCCTGTAACATATCGCTGTACCCGATGATGTGGTTCAACGGCGTGCGCAGCTCGTGGCCCATATTCGCCAGAAACACGCTCTTGGCCTGATTGGCGGCTTCGGCCTCTTCTTTAGCCCTTTGCAATGCTTCTTCCGCTCGCCTGCGCTCGGTGATGTCGCGGATAAAAGCGCTGAAGGTAAAGGTCTCCCCAGATCGCAATGGGGAAATGCTCAACTCCACTGGAAACTCATAGCCATCTCGGTGCAGCGCTGTAATCTCAATTCGCTTGTTCAGCACGGGCCCTTCGCCCGTGGCCAGGAACTGTTGCAAGCCTCGGTGGTGCGATTCCCGATATTGGGGTGGGATGATCGTCTTGGCCAAGGGACGGCCAATGACCTTTTCCCGGGACCAGCCGAAGATGGTCTCGGCATGGGGGTTCCAGCCCGTGATGAGGCCCTGTGCGTCCATTGTGATAACGGCATCGAGCGCAGACTCCACGATCAAGCGGATTCGTTCCTCGTTCTGCCGCAGGGCCTCCTCGGACCGCTTGTGCTCGCTTTCTAATGCTTCCAAGACAGCAATCCGTTGGCGCACGGCTGCCAACTCATGTACGAGTTGCTCTTTTGTCCTCTCTTCATCTTTCATATGAACTTCCCAAAATAAGTAGCATTCTCATCTCATTATCTTCCACTAGCCGGATCTTTAGCGTACGGGGGGTCCTCTGTGCCCCTGTCCCCTGGCCTGACGTAGGACGCCACCAGATTGCGGACGGCAACCAGCAGCTCCTCCTGCGTGTACCCGCCCTTCGGGAGGATCTGTATCACGGAGCCCTTCAATCGCGTGCGATCGTCCGCGGTCAGTTCCTTGGCAGTGAGCACAACAATGGGGATTAACGGCCATGCTTCGCGTTTGCGAACCTCTTCCAGGAACTGGAACCCGTCCATCTCCGGCATCATCAGGTCCAGGAGGATTAATTCCGGCAGGTTTTCCGCCATGCGCTCCAACGCCACGCGCCCATTTTCGGCTTCGGACACTGTCCAGCCCTCTTTTTCCAGCCTGCGGCGCAACAGCTCGCGCATCTCTGCATCATCCTCAACAATCAGCACCGGGCAAGGCGGGTGTGCGCATCGATATTTCTGCAGAATGACGGCCAGGCGCTTCCACTCAATGGGCTTGGCCAAATAGTCCGACGCGCCCAGCGCGTAGCCCATCTGCGTCTCGTCCATGATTGTGATCATAATCACGGGGATGTCGGTCAGCTCGGGATCGGACTTGAGCGCCGAAAGCACGGCCCAGCCATCCATGCCCGGCATTAGCACATCAAGGGTGATCACGGCAGGACGCACGGTCTTGGCGAGTCGTAGGCCCTCCTCACCATCCAGCGCGGCTACCATCTGTAGTCCTTGCTTGCTGAGGAAGCGCTGCATCAGGTCGTGTACTCTGGGGTCATCGTCGATGACGAGCACAGTGGGCGCGCCTTCCGTCCTCCACACAGCAGCAGCAGGGATTTCCTCCGGACGCGGGGCCGGTGCGGCCTCGGGATCGACCACCTCGGCGGGCAGCAAGATGGTAAAGGTGGACCCCTGGCCCAGGGCGCTCTCGACCGTGACATCTCCCCCCATCATCTGACAGAATTTCTTGCTGATCGCCAGCCCAAGACCCGTGCCGCCGTATTTGCGGGTCGTCGAAACTTCCGCTTGCGAAAATGCCTCGAACAGGTTCCCCATCTGTTCCGCCGTCATGCCGATGCCGGTGTCACTCACGCGAAACTTGATCCAGGCCCCGCCGTCCACCATCTCGCGGTTGGCCCCCAGGGTGATAATCCCCCGCTGTGTGAATTTACAAGCGTTGCTAAGCAAGTTGAACAAGCCCTGCCGCACCTTGGTCAGGTCAGCCCGCATGGCGCCAAGATCGTCGGCGCAGTGGACCTCGAGGGTATTGGCGTTCTTCTCCACCAGCGGACTGATGGTGCCCACGACGTCCTGGATCATCAGGGCGATATCAAAGTGTTCCAGATAGAGGCCCATCTTGCCTGCCTCGATCTTCGAGAGATCGAGAATGTCATTGATCAGCCCCAGCAGGTGTCTGCCCGCCCCGTGAATCTTCTGGAGGTCGGTAACGAAGTCTTCTTGACCCCGGTCTTCGGCCTCCTCTTGGAGTATTTCGCTGTAGCCGATAATGGCGTTCAACGGTGTCCGCAGCTCGTGGCTCATCTTGGCCAAGAAGTCACTCTTGGCCCGGGTGGCCTCTTCGGCGGCTTCCTTCGCCTTTTGTACCTCGGCTTCGGCCAGCTTGCGGTTTGTGATGTCCGCCCAGGACCCGACGATCTCCAATGGACGGCCTGCCTCGTCGTGGATGACCTTGAAGGTGTCGTGGATCCAGATATAGTGCTCCTGCCGGTGGCGGAAGCGGTATTCGATCGTCCCTCCCCCCTTGCTTATCAGATGATAGACCTCAGGAAACACACGCGGTGCATCCTCCGGATGGAGACGGCTGGACCAGAACTTCGGGTCATCGAGCATCTCCCGCGTGGTATACCCCATGATCGATTGGAGATTCTCGCTGACGAACGTACACGCAAAGTCGCCCGAGGCCTGATTCGTGTATATGATCCCAGGCGTGACCGTCAGCAGGTACTGTAACCGCTCCCGGGCCTTGTCCAGGTCGGCGGTGCGTTCTTCCACCCGCTTTTCCAATTCATCATACGCCTTCTGGAGCGCCTCCTCCACCCGCTTGCGCTCGCGCAGGTCTGTGTTAAACCCGACCGTCCCGGCCTCCTGTCCCGCCTCGTCGTGCAGAATGGATGCCGAGATGAGGACGGGAATGCTCCTACCGTCCTTCGCTCGCAGGGCGGTCTCAAAAGCCGAAACGGTGCCCCCGCGCTTCCGCATCTGGCGCATGACTTCTCTTGCCCGCTCCTCACTCTCGTACAACATCGTCACGCGTTGGCCGATAACCTCCTCCGCCCGATAGCCCAACAGGGCCTCCACGCCCTCGTTGATGAGAACGACATTCCCTTCCTTGTCCGTCGAGATGATGGCGTCGGTTGAGCTGTCGATGAGACGAGTGAGGTACCGCCTGATCTCCTGAAGCTCAGCGTTGGCAGCCAGGCGCGCCTTCTCTGCCTGGTTGAGCTCGTGTTCTGACGCTTCAAGCGAAGTAATCCGTTGTCGCGAGACCACCAGCTCGTCTATAAGTTGCTTTCTTGTTTTCTTTTCATCGTTCATATGAGCTTCCCCTCATAGGCGGCATACGGTGGTCTTGCTCATTGCACAAAATAAGACGCCCTCCCTTGGCATGCTCCTCCAGGCGCCTCGTGGAGTTGGGGGTGTCGTCGATAGTTCACGATGACTATGGCGTCCGGCGCGGCCTCCAAAAGCCGCCGGACCTTCTCCTCTGCCCGCGTGCGTCCAGGAATGTTATGTCTTTGTTGTGCGGCCCTTCTCGGCGCAGTCATTGAGCGCGACCTCCCGTTGGTGAATTGGTGAAAATGACAGGGAGTTGATCGGCTTGACGGCTTCTTCGGCCTGGGCCGCTAGTCTGGTGCAGCCTTCGATGGAGGCATTGAGACGATGGACCAACGCGACTGCCACCGCGCGCAGCAGCTCGGGCATCTCGTTTACCTCCCTCTCAAACGATTTCAGATCAATGATCTTCTCCCTCAACGCCTGCAGTTCACTGAGGTGTGCCCTAAACCGGCTATGGACCTCAGTTATCCCGTTGAGAGTACTGACCATGGCCTCTAGCTTCGCGCGTACACCCTGAGGAAGTTGCTCCAGGGCCTCCATAAAGGTGTCCCTTCCGATCACCTCGACTTCCACGTTGCCGTCCGCGATGACCGAGGCGGTCCTCTTCTCTCCCCCCAGGAAGGCCATGTCCCCAAAAATATCCCCCGCGTGTAACGTCCCTATCACAACCAGCCTACCTTCGATATTTTTCAGCACCTTGGCCTTGCCGGACTTGAGGACGTAGGCATAGAAAGCCAAGGTACCATCCTCGACAATGATCTCACCGTCCTTCATTGTTTTGGTAAAAGAGAAACCTTGATCCATTGGTTGCCTCCCATTGTTCGCTGTGAAGGTCTACGGACGGCTGTACCTGTCCGAACAGTATTTATCCAGAGAATTCCCGACGCCCGGCCCTTCAATGGGTTGATGGACGCCATTACGTCGATCGCTTCGGCAGCCTGTTGGGATGAAGGTTGGCAGTAGCTGGGCTGCATTACTTGCGAAGCTCGAT
>JBGQIR010000097.1:0-7025 GCA_041498535.1 Methylomirabilis sp. (SeqCode) | reverse complement strand
GGGCCTACTGGACAGATTGCACAAAAAAAGGGCTAGGCGAAATCGCCTAACCCATTGAAAAGGCTGGTTGCGAAAGCAGGATTTGAACCTGCGACCTTTGGGTTATGAGCCCAACGAGCTACCGGACTGCTCCACCCCGCGAAAACCATGATAGGGCAGCGGCCCAGTGCTGTCAAGCCGTTTCTGATCCTGTTTCTGGTCCTCGATAGCCAACATGCCGCAAGCAGCCGAGATATCCCAGCCACGGCTCTCCCGGATGGTGGCAAGAACGCCAGCCGACTTCAAGATCTCCTGGAAGGCTTCAACGCGCTCGCGCGAAGGTCGCCGAAACGGGATCGCCGGAGCTTCGTTCAGCGGCAAGAGGTTGACCTTGCACCGAAGCCCCCGCAAGAGTCGCGCGAGTTCACGGGCATCTTCCGGCCGGTCATTCACCTCCTCCATGAGGACGTATTCGAAGGTGGTCCGCCGTCGAGGGGGAAGGGGATACGCCCTCAGGGCGGCCATCAACTCTTTGAGAGGATAGCGACGGTTGATCGGGACCAGGCGGTCGCGCAGCGCATCGGTTGCCGCGTGCAGCGACACCGCCAGGTTCACGTCGAGTCCTGAGGCGCCCAGGCGCACGATCTCCGGGACCAGACCGACGGTGGACAGCGTGACCCGGCGCGGAGGATACGCGAGGCCGAGGGGATGCACCAGGATCGCCAGCGCCTTGACCGTAGCCTCGTAGTTGTGCAATGGTTCCCCCATCCCCATCAAGACGAGATTGCCGATCCGCTCTCCAGGTGCAAGGTCCTCCCGAAGCGCGATCACCTGATCAACGATCTCGCCGACCTGCAGGTGCCGGACAAACCCCATCTTCCCCGTGAGGCAGAAGGCGCACGCGAGGGCACACCCCACCTGGGTGGAGAGACAGGCGGTGAGCCGCCCCTCGTCGGGAATCAGGACCGACTCGATCTGCCTCCCATCAGGACAGCCGAACAGGTATTTGCGCGTGCCGTCCCGGGAGACCTGTCTGCCAAAGCAGGTGAGGCTGGTGATCGAGGCCTGCTCGTCCAATGTGGCGCGAAGGGCTGCAGGCAGGTCGGTCATCTCCTCGAAGCGCCTGCACCCGCGCGCGTAGATCCACTGGAAGAGCTGGCGGCCACGATAGGATGGCTCGCCAAGAGCGGCGGCGTACCGCTCCATCTCCTCGAGACTCAGCCCCTTCAATTCGACTTTTGTGTCGATCTTCCCCGTCAACAGCGCTGTCATTGCTTAGCCTGAAAATGCCCCCCCACGTCTGTCCTCTCCCCCACAAGGAGAGCAGATGAGTGAGGAGAGGGGGGCTTCTTACCGATTGAGCTGTTTGAGCTGTCGCATCGCTTCGGCCGCCATCTCGCTCGTTGGGTTCAACTCCAACACTCTCTGAAATTCGTGCCTCGCTCGATCTTTCTCTCCTGCCGACAGATAGGCGAAGCCCAGGCTCTGGTGGGCAGTGGCCAATTCCGGCGCCTGTTTCAGGGCTAGTGAAAGCTCGGCGATCGCCAGCTCCGTTTTCCCCTGTACCAGGTAGACGTAGCCTAGCCGATTATGCGCCTCGGCGAAATCGGGCGACACATCCAGTGCCCGTTTGAACTCCTCGATCGCCTCGGCAAGCTTCCCCTCAACGACGTAAACATTTCCCAGATTGAGGTACGCCTGCTCGGGGGTCAGATAGGCCGGATTTGTGAGGGCCTGCGTGAAGGCCTTGATGGCTCGATCGTACTCCTGGCGCTGGACGTAGGCCGACCCGAGATTATTGTACGCATCAGAAAACTTCGAATCGAGCTGGATGGCCTTCTGAAAGGAGGCAATGGCAAGATCAACCCGCCGATCCACGAGGGTGGCCAGGCCCATGGCATTGTGATACGCAGGAATCTTGGGGTCTTCGCCGATCGCCTGACTGAACTCACCGATGGCTTGCTTGGCGTCACCGCCGGCCAGGTGGGCAAGGCCGAGATTGTAATGACTATCGCCCCGCTCCCGCTTCACCGCAGCCTGCTCTCCGGCACAGCCAGCGAGAATGAGGCCTAGCAGGATGATCGCCACCGGGCCCCGCATCATCCCCCTCTCCCGAGTTGATACCTCCTCACCATCGCCCCGTGCTCCTGCAGCGTAGTGGAGAAGGCATGGGTCCCGTCATTTTTCGACACGAAGTACAGGTACCGGGACGAGGCGGGATGGAGGGCGGCCATGATGGAGGCGCGTCCCGGGTTCGCGATCGGACCGGGCGGCAGACCCTGTTTGAGATAGGTGTTGTAACGGGACGGCGCCTGCAGGTTCGCTTTGGTGAGCCGGCCGCTATAGCGGGAGAGACCGTACAGCACCGTGGGATCGGATTGCAGCGGGATCCCCCGTCGCAGCCTGTTATAGAACACCGCCGCGACGAGTGGCCGCTCCTCCGGAACCTGTGCCTCCCGCTCGATCAGGGAGGCCAGGGTCACAATCTCGTGGACCGACATCCCCAGCTCCTCGGCGCGCGTGTGCTCCTCGGGCCCGAGCATCTCCTGAAACCGCCGAACCATCCGATGGACGATCACGTCCTCGCTCAGCCCCTTGATCAAGCGGTAGGTATCGGGGAAGAGGTACCCTTCGAGCGACTGGCCTTCCAAGCCATACTGCTCTACCATCTGACGGTCCTGCAGGAGAGCCATAAACCGATCCCGATTCACCAGTCCCCGCTCTGCAAGGAGCTGGGCGATCTGCTGGGCCGCGAAACCCTCGGGGATGGTCACCTGATGGACAAGCCCTCGCCCCTGCTCCAGGCGACGGACGATTTCGAGGAGAGAGAGTCCTGGGGCAAATTCGTACTCCCCGGCGAGCAGACGTCGATAGGTGCCGCGACCAACGGCGACGGCCAGGAAGGCAAAGCGGCTGCGGATGACGCCAGCGTCCTTCAGCGCCCTTGCGATAGTGAGGGCACCGGTCTGCGGCCTGATGAACACGATGCGGGGGGCCTCGCTCTTCGACCCAACCGGCCCGCTCACAACGTACCAGAGAGAGCCTCCCCCCACCAGCAGGCCGAGGTACAAAGCAAGGGCCCGCACTGGCAGCGGGGGTGCCACCGATGCGGTGCTCAAGAGGGCCGATCCTTCTGAAAACGGGAGCGGTCGAGAAAACCCTGGAGGATAAGCACCGCGGCCATCTGATCGAGGGCGCGCCTTCGCTTCGCCCGCCGCACATCGGCTTCGATCAGCAGGCGTTCGGCGGCTCTGCTGGTCAGCCGCTCGTCCCACAACGTCACTTTTGCATCCCCACCCTCTTCGAGCCGCCTTGCAAACGCGAGGGCTTTCTCCGCCGCCGGACCGAGGGTGCCATTCATGTTCTTCGGGAGCCCGACGACCACCTCTCCCACGCCGTACCGATCGATTAATGCTCGAATCGCGTCAACAGCGTCATCCTCTGTGGGCGGTTCGAGTGTCGGGAGGGCCTGGGCCGTCAGGCCCAGCTCGTCGCTGAGCGCCACCCCGATCCGGCGCGTCCCGAGATCGACCCCCAGGTATCGTGTCACTGCTTCGTCAGTCTCCACTTGACCTCTCAGAAAATCCGATCAGAATGATGGACATGCGACAACCATCCACGACACGCCGCCTCATGTCTCTCTACCGGCACCTCCTCAGGCGGTTTGGGCCACAGCGCTGGTGGCCCGCCCGCACACGGTTTGAGGTTATCGTCGGCGCTATCCTGACCCAAAACACCGCCTGGGCCAACGTCAAGCGTGCGATCGCGGTGATGCGGGCCGGACAGTTGCTCACCGCCCGTGGGATCGATGCCGCGCCGCACGGGAGGCTCGCCCGGCTCATCCGGTCTTCGGGTTATTATAACATGAAGGCCGAACGCCTCAAACAGTTCACGCGCTTCTTGCTGGGGCGCTATGGTGGGAGCTTGCAGCGGATGTTCCGGACCGAGCTTCCGAAATTGCGGGAGGAGCTGCTTGCGATCTCAGGGATCGGCGAGGAAACGGCCGACTCGATCCTGCTGTATGCGGGTAATCGGCCGATCTTCGTCGTGGACGCCTACAGCCGGCGAGTCCTCGAGCGGCATGGCCTGATCTCGGAGCGAACGACATACGGCGAAATCCAGCGACTCTTCATGGACCACTTGCCGGCCGATGCCACCCTCTACAACGAGTATCATGCCCTCCTGGTGGCCGTCGGAAAGGAATACTGCCGGAGAACGCCACGCTGTGAGACGTGCCCCCTCCAGTATGACCTTCCGAAAGGGATCACCCCTTCTGCCGAGCCCACAGGACATTATAGCCGTCAACGAAGGCGTTCACCGAGGCGACGATGATGTCGGGAGAGGTGCCGGTGGCGACCACCCGGTTCCCCTCGGCGTCCTTCATGACGATGGCGGTCTCGACCGAGGCATCCGTCCCGGGCGAGCTGATTTCCACATTGTAGTCGATCAACTCGAAGAACAGCCTGCCACGCGTCAACGCCGCTTGCTTCAGGGCATTGATGACGGCATCCACCGGGCCGACGCCCGAACCGGACGCCTCCACTTTCTCGCCATCGAAAATGACCCAGACAGCCGCCTCCGCCTGGCCATGGAGCGACGTCGAGACCTTGAAGTCCTCCACCGCCAAGACGGGCTTGTGGTCTGAGAGTCCCTTCAGCACATTCTCAACGATATACTACAGATCAGCCTTGGTGATCAGCTTCCCCTTCTTCACGAACTCCTCGATCAGTGACCGGACCTTCGTCCCATACTCGGCGGTCAGTTTCACCCCCAGTTCCTGCCGCACGCAGGTCGTGACCTCGGCCACTGACGGCGCTTTCTCAAACAGGTTTTTATCGCCGTTCTTGGCCCCCGCCGCCCGGATCTCATAGAGCCGCAGCTTCAGGAACTTTTCGACCTCTTGCATCGAGGGATCGATCGTGGCAGGCGATGGGAGCACCCGCAGGGCCGCCCTGGGGTCCTTCAGGCCGTTGCCTGTGGCCAGGCAGACCACCAACTCGTCCGGCCTGACGCGCCCGCTGCTGAGCAACGGGATCAAGGCCCCGACGGGGAGCGCGCCCGACGGCTCGACAAAGATCGATTCCTGGCGCGCGATCTTCTGCTGCGCCTCCAGGATCTCCGAGTCGGTCAGCGAGAGGGCACATCCGCCCGATTCCCGGAGCACAGCCAGCGCTTTTAATCCGTCCAGGGGATCGCCAGCCATGAGCGCCGAGGCGACCGACTCCGGCTTCTTCACCGGCACGATCTCATCCGATCCCTGGTTGAACGCAACCACGATCGGCTGACAGCCGACCGGTTGGACGCCGATCATCCTGGGCAGAGACGAGATCAATCCCATTTCATGAAACTCTTTGAACCCCTTCCAGAGGGCGGCGATGTTCGTCCCGCAGCCCATGGGAACGATGACGACGGACGGCGCCTGCCACTCCAGTTGCTCTATGATTTCGAACGCCTGTGACTTCTGCCCTTCCACCCGGAAGGCATAATCGCCCGCCAGGTAGTACCCGTAGCGCTGGCTCATCTGCTCGGCGAGTGACGCCGCGTCGTTGTAGGTCCCCCGGACCTGGAGGACCCTGGCGCCATAGGAGAGGGCCTGGGCCATCTTTCCGATCGGGGTCCCCTCCGGCACCAACACATAGCAGGGCAACCCGGCGATCGAGGCGTAAGCGGCGACAGACCCGGCCATGTTCCCGGTGGAGGCGACGCAGATCGCCTTGGCCCCCTGCTCTTTCGCCTTGGTGATCTCCACCAGTGTCCCCCGATCCTTGAAGACGCCGGTGGGATTCAGCCCCTCATTCTTGATGTAGAGCTGTTTGATCCCCAACTCGTCCGCCAGCCGATGGCAGCGGTACAGCGGGGTGCCACCTTCATCGAGGGACACCACGAGGTCCAGATTGAGGATCGGATAGAAGTCAAGGTATTTGAGCGCCTTGATCGGAGAGGTCTTGAGCGAGTATCGGTTCAGGCGGGCCCTGATGTGGGCATAGTCATAGCGGACGGCAAGCGGCTTGCCGCAGCTCGGGCAACGGGTGCTGCTCTCGTGCTCTGTGCAGGTCTTCCCGCAGACGATACAGTAGAGTTCGTAAAACCTGGTGTCCCCACGCCGTCCCCTCGGTGGCATCGATCCTCCCGGACCTTCAATCGCTAGAGAAATCGCACAATTCTAGCGGGGTTCCCCTCGAGCGTCAACAGTTTTCGAGGCGCGAAGAGGTTGGATTACTCATACCCGGCACCTTCCAGTTCGTCTTCAGAGAGCCCAAAATGATGACCGATCTCGTGCATCAGGGTCGTGCGGATCTGCTCTCGCACCTGACGCTCGGTCCGACAAATCTCCTCGATCGACCGCTGATAGAGGGTAATTTTATCGGGCAGAACCATCCCGTACGAGGTCCCCCGCTCCGTGAGCGGCGTGCCGGTGTAGAGGCCGAAGAGCGTCTCCGGCGGCTCGATCCCGGCCATTGCCAGCTCCTCCCTTGTCGGACGGTCCTCCACGACAACCTCGACGTTCTCCAGCCGCTCAACCACCAGGGGCGGCAGCACGGTGATCGCCTGCGAGACCAACCGCCTGAATTCCTGCCGACTCAGGACCATTCCTCGTTCGACTGAGCTCACGACAGGCGCTCCCGCCGATCCCACGACCCCCGGCGACGGCTGAACGGGATCACCATCACGAGTCCCGCGACGAACCCGCCGATGTGGGCAAACCACGCAACACCACCCACCTGAACGCCCAACGTCAGCAGGCCGTTCAGCACTTGGAAGACGATCCAGAATCCCAGCACGACGAGCGCAGGGATTTCGACAAGCCGGATGAACCAGCCAAGGGCAAGGAGGGTCAGGACGCGGGCATGTGGAAAGAGAAGGAGATAGGCGCCCAGGACACCAGAGATCGCCCCGCTGGCCCCGATCATCGGGATCTTCGAATGGGGGTCGGACAGGATCTGGGCGCCGGCAGCCGCCAACCCGGAGAGGAGATAGAAGATCAAGAACTTCAGGTGCCCCATCGTGTCTTCCACGTTGTCGCCGAAGATCCAGAGGTACAGCAT
>JBGQIR010000096.1:0-7061 GCA_041498535.1 Methylomirabilis sp. (SeqCode) | reverse complement strand
GTCACCATCGCGCCCTTCATAGTCTCATAATGGTAAAAGGTCATCGGGCCAAATTCCGCGGCCTCCCGTAACTCCGGATGTTCGGCCCACCCAGCGCGGCCATCAAGGTTCATCGCACGGTCCTCCCGCGGCTTGCTCATCAGTCACCCGCTCTCCCTGATCGGGCGAGAAGGCTGGAAAGCTAGGGTGCCATAAGGCTAGGACCTCCAGGGGTCAAAGCCTTCTAGCTTTCAAGCCTCCTGGCCTACTGGCGTGCGGGTGGCCTTGGCTCACCAAGACAGCAAAATCGCTTCACAAATTCCGCTTCATCGAGGTGCCCGGCATGCGCGAGCGCTTCGATTTGCCCGGGCGTCTCAAAGTCTTGAGGCCCAAGCCGGATCATGTAGGCCCGAAGCGTCTGATACGACTCTGAGTTGATATCAACATACCGGACGCGGATCTTGCCTGTCTGATGATCCAGCATCTCCCGAAACGGAATCGGGATCAGCTTCCCCCCTTGGATGGTCACCATGGCGTCCGTGCGACCGTCCAAAAGGAATTGGGTGGCCCAGTAGCCGAGGCTCCGACAATACTGGATGTCATGTGCTCCGGGTGGCGCACACCGGAGTTCGTAGCCAAGGTCTTTCGCCACAATCGTGACGTCCACGCCGCGCGCTCGAAGGCCGCTGCTGACTTGGTCCTTCAGCACCCGCCCCAATTCCAGCTCCGAGAGGCGGACATTGCCGTAACTGTCCCGTTCAATTGAGCCGAGCTTGGCAGGATCGAGCTTCTCGGCCAGGCCTTCGCTTAGAATCGCAACGCCGTGCCCCTTCCCTGAGGCGCGCCGCTTGATAATCGCCCCTTCCAGGATATCGACCAGGACCTGAAGGGGGATCTTCGGCTCTGGAAACTCCTCCCCGATGACAGTTAACGTGGCACCCGCGGCGGCGCCGATTCCGAGCGCCAGATGACCTGCCCGTCGCCCCATCACGGTGACGAAGAACCACCGATTCGTCGTCACCGCGTCCTCCATCAGGTTCTTGACGATGTCCTTGCCGAGGTTGCATGCCGTCGTGAAGCCAAACGTCACCACCTCCGGCGGGAGCGGGAGATCGTTATCGATCGTCTTGGGGACATGAGCGAGGGCGATCTGACCGTTCACGATCTCCCCTAGTCGAAACGCCGCAAAGGCGGTGTCATCTCCCCCGATCGTCAGCAGATACGATACCCCCAGTTTGCCGAGCGCCTCAGCCACATTCCGAAGGGTTTCCGGGGATTTCGTCGGATTCTCCCTGGACGTCCGCAGGATCGAGCCCCCATCGAAATGGAGCCGGGAGACATCCGCGATTTCAAGATCGGTCACATGACTCGTATCTCCTCGCGCAAGCCACTTGAACCCATCGTAGCAGCCGAGGACGCGTACCCCTCGATTTCGTGCCTCGATGGTCGCCGCAGCGATGACGCCGTTAATGCCCGGCGCAGGACCGCCCCCAACCAGAATGGCCAGCGTTTTCATGAGACCCCCACAAGGCGCAAGAGACCCTGCGAACGCGCAACTCTATGAATCTAGTCTACGAGCTATAAGGCGAGGTGTCAACCGGGGAAGCGCCTCGCCCTCACGAGGCCGACCCCGAAGACCCACGAGCGGCATGCTTTCCCTAAACGTGTCGGACTTCTTTGGGGAAAACGCAATGGGAGTCCTGACGAGAACGAGGAAATGGCCTCTTTGTAATTCCCCGGACGCCGGCCGAACGGAGGATACTCAAAAAAAGATAAAGCCACGAGTCGTCGTGGCTTAGGATTCGATGGAGCGGGAGACGGGACTCGAACCCGCGACGTTCAGCTTGGGAAGCTGACATTCTGCCACTGAATTACTCCCGCGCCCCCCTCTGTCTAACAAAAGAGGGGTAGCTTGTCAATCGTTTTCGCCCCGCGCGAGTGAGCGAGATATGGGTGATTCCTCGAATGCCAACCGCCACGAATCGAGATGTTGGCGGACATAGGCCAGTCCTTCCGCGCGGTTCCTGATCAGTCCTGTCGCCTGGGCTTCCCGAAGGCGCTCCAGGACGAGTCCCAGGAACGGGCCCGGTGCAACGCCCAAGAGCTGGATCAGATCGTCTCCACGCATAAGTGGGGCTGTTTGGCTCGCGAGAAACTCGGTCCGGTAGAATCGGAATTGCTCCTGCAGGAAGATGTGGTATCGACTGAACTCCTCGACCCCCTCCCCAATCGTGGCTCGTAGATCGGCCCAGGAGTGAAGCAGCACGGCGGGGGCGGTATCATCGAGATGCCGGAAGAAACGGTACTTGGCCCTTTCGGTCACCATCGCCTCGCGCGACAGGTGGAGCGGGCGCAGGTGATGTCGCTCGATCTGCGCGACGAGGACCGTCGCCTCTCGACCAAGGCGAAGGCGCTCGCAGAGGCGTGCGAGGATAGGTAACCCCGCCTCCTCGTACCCAAGAAACCGGACTCGACCGTCTGGTTCAATGCTCCGAGTCTCCGGTTTGCCGAGGTCGTGCAGGAACCCGGTCAGCTTGATGACCGCCGCCTCGGTGACGCCAGCCTCGATCTCCCGGTCAAGCCGCTGTTTCAACCAGAAGGCTTCGCCGGGAAAGAATTGTCCGAGATCAGCCACCAGCAGCTCGACAGACCGAAGGGTCTCTAAGGAGTGCTCCCAGAGCGGGAGACGATGCGGCGGGCTGGCTGGAACCGACTTGAGCGCCTCGACTTCCGGGACCAGCACCTTGAGAAGACCCAGGGCGTCGAGGCGTTCGATGGAGGGCACCGAGGGGACCGCGTCGATGATCCTGAACAGCTCATCACGCACGCGCTCACCGGCAACGGCGACGAGAAGCGGCGCGCGCTCGACGATCGCGAGCCGGGTGGCGTTTTCAATGCCGAAGTCAAGCTCGCCCGCCAGACGAGCGGCCCTGATCAGGCGGAGCGGGTCCCGATCAAGCGCTGATGGGGCGACGACTCGGAGGCACCGCCCCTTCAAGTCGTCCAACCCACCTGACGGATCTATGATGACGGCAGTGGCGTTCTGGAGACCGGAATCGATCCTCACGGCCAGGGCATTCACGGTGAAGTCGCGAGCGGCCAGATCGGCCTCGATCGTCTCGCCCTTCGGTCCGCTGATATCGATCCGGACAGGCATCCCTTCGCGGCGGCTCAGGACGCGGACGGTCTCCGGGTCGAGAACAAGCAGAGTCCCACCGAAGGCTCCGGCGACGGCGCGGCCGAATGATTGCGGATCGCCCCAGATCACCAGATCGAGGTCGATCCGGCTCGCCCTGGTGCGACCAAGCAGAAGATCCCGCAGGTACCCACCGACCAGGTAAAGGGCACCCATCCTGCCTCCGGCTGCGGCCTCCCTGAGGGCTCGAATGTACGGGTCGCGGACCAGCCCGGACAGACCGAGGAAGGATGCCGCGCTCATCGAGCGTATGGGCAGAGCTTGGACAGGGGGCAGGAGCCGCAGAGCGGCGTGCGAGCCTTACAGGTCTTTCGGCCGTGCTCGACTAGGTTCATATGCAAGGAATAATACAGGGCGGGTGGCACCATCGCTTCGAGCAGTGCCTGTGCCTTTCCGGGGCTGACCTTTGGGTTCACCAAGCCGAGGCGGGTCGCAACGCGATAGACATGTGTGTCGACGGGGAACGCAGGTTTGCCAAGTGAAAAGAGCAGGACGCACGCGATGGTCTTGGGGCCGATCCCCTTGAAACGCGAGAGGTACGCTCTTACCTCCTCGATGCTCAGGTCCCGGAGGAAGGTGAGATCGAAGTGGCCCTGTTCCCGGTGGATCTGCTTGAGGATCGTCTTGATGCGCGCGGCCTTCAGCCTGGCCAACCCCCCTGAATCGATCGCCTCGGCCACCTTTCGCTCCGAAGCTTCATGCACGTCTTGCCATGTAGGCAACACTTGGCGGAGCAGCCGGAACGCTCGATGGCTGTTGAGGTCACTCGTGTTTTGTGAAAGGATCGTGAAGATCAGTTCATCGAGCGGATTGCCGCGAACCTTACGCGCTCGCTTTGGGCCGTAGTGGCGTTCCAGTGCCGTATGGATCCTGCTGATGAGGCTCGTTGCGGGCATTTCAGCTCTCGGATTCCCGGTGCGGGCATGGCGAGGGTGAACGGAGGCTATCGCACCGGGCTCCGGAAGTCAACAGCAAACTCTACAAAAAAATTCCCTTGCGAATGCCGCCCCTCACCCCTATCATGATCGGTGATCACCAGTGGGTATCATCGCCGAGAATCCCTGACGTCCATGTCGGCTTCAGGCTGTGAGCGTCCGGGGCATACCGGACCGGTGGTCTCGCTGAAAGGAGGTAGGGGAATGAGGGTCACCGCTGAGATGAAGATCGATAATGTGGTGCGGCAGTACCCGGAGACCGTCGAGGTCTTCAGCCGCTACGGCGTCGGATGCCTGGGCTGCTCGGCGGCCGAGTACGACGATATCGCCCATGGCGCTCGCGTCCATGGTGTGAACCTTGACCAGCTTCTTCGAGAGCTGAACGAAACCGTCAGCGTCAGAAACTGATTCGCGAGCACCACGTGTTCACAACCCTCACACGGGATATCCAGGCTGCCCTGGATCGCGACCCGGCGGCCCGAAGCACCATTGAGATCCTCCTCTGCTATCCGGGTCTTCATGCCCTCTACTTTCACCGTGTCGCGCACTGGCTCTGGAACCATCGCCTGAAAACGCTGGGTCGCTTCGTCTCGCACGTGAGCCGATTCTTGACCGGAATTGAAATCCATCCGGGCGCGGTAATCGGGCCGGGCCTCTTCATCGACCACGGGATGGGGGTCGTCATCGGCGAGACCACGGAGATGGGCGAGAATGTCACCATCTATCAGGGTGTGACGCTGGGTGGAACCAGCCTGGAGAAGAAGAAGCGCCATCCGACGATCGGGAACAATGTTGTGATCGGGGCCGGCGCCAAGATCCTCGGGCCGTTCAAGGTGGGAGATAATAGCCGCATCGGCTCCGGATCTGTGGTCGTAAAGGAGGTCCCACCAAATTCGCTTGTGGTGGGTGTGCCCGGGCAGGTCACCTATCGCGACGGCAAACGGGTCCCTCAGGCGATCGACCTGGAAATGACGGATCTCCCCGACCCTGCAGCAAAGGCGATCAAATGTATTCTGGAACGCCTGGAAGAGTTGGAAAAGGAAGTGGAGACTCTCAGGAAGGAATTAGACGCGCCTTCTGCTCCGTTCGGACACTCCCCACCCTTGCGCAATCGGCAAAACGACTAGCCCCCGCTAAAGCAAGTTCCAGGTTCCAAGTTCCGGGTTCCGTGTTGAAAAATCCCCAAAAGGATCGTTTCGCCCGGAGACTCGTCCGTGGTCTCTGGGACTCCGTTCATCCTAAAACGTGGAACTGAGTCTCGGGCTTGGTATGTTGGAGCTTTCTTCAACCTGGAACCTGGAATTTGGCACCTCCAACATCCCTACACTTCGACGACCTCATCGAGCACGATGGGATGAATCACCAAACCAGTGAGCAGCTTTGGGTAGAAGAAGGTTGACTTGGGTGGCATCCGCAGGCCAGCCTCGGCCACCGCCCGTACCTCGGCGATCTTGGTCGGTTTGAGCAAGACCGCCGCTCCCCACTCTCCTCGCTGGACCAATCGTACAGCCTCGACGGCGTCGTGTGTATAGTTGAGCGCGTCGTCGGGGAGAGCGGCTAGGCCCTGACGTCGCTGTGGCCCCTCGATCAAGAGCGCGTGCAAGATGGTGACGTCCACTCTCTTATAAATGGTCGGCTTCCCCTCTGCTACCTCCGTCTCCAGGATTCGTTCGTCTGCCAGGGTCAAGAGGTATCCGCTCTCCCCTCCGCCATACAGACCGAAAGAGTGCCTCCCCTCCCGCGCCCGCTGCAAACCATCCAGCAGCGCTGCCGCGCCGGCCTCGGGTTCACGGGAAACGGGAAACCTCTCGACGTTGAAGTGTCGAGCAACCTGGGCGAGATAGGCTTCAAGGCGGCCGCCTGGCAGGTGCCTCAGAAGCCGATGGATCGGAAGGATGACCAGGCCAGGATCTTCCGCGCTCACCAGCGTCATCATGATGTAGTTATAAGGCCGCCTCTGCTCATGTGCGGGGTCACCCCGTTCTTTGGCCCGCATGAGATCGCGGAAGGCTAGGGCCGTCTCATAGCGATGATGACCGTCCGCAATGAAGATCGGCGTTGACGTAAAACCAGCCTGCAGCGCCCGAACCGCCGCACGATCTTGACAGATCCAGACCCGATGCCGGATGCCGTCCCAGTCGCCGAGGTCAATGTCCGGCTTCGTCTCTTGTGCAGCCTTGAACAACTGTTCCATCTCATGGGAGCGACCGGGATAGATGCCGAAGATGGGGCTCAGATTCGCAGGGCAGGCCTGCATCAGGCGAAGTCGATCTTCCTTCGCCGCTGCCATCGTCCGTTCGTGAGGAAAGACCGTGCGGCTACCAAACTCCTCCAAGCGAACCAATCCGATCAGGCCGCATCGAGTCTGCTCTCCCGCGCCCGGCAGCCGGAAGGTCTGTTGGTAGAGGTAGACCGCGGGGGTCCGATCACGAATCAACACCCTCTCGGCTTGCCATTGCCGAAAGTACTCTCGCGCACGGCTGTACCTGTTTCGTGTGGAGTCGTCTCCTTCGAGCACCTCACCGAGGATCAGGCGGATGACGTTATGATCGTGGCGGGCGTGAAAGGCTCGCTGATCCTCAGGCGAAATGACATCATAGGGAGGTGCCACCACCAGGCTCAGGTCCTTCACCAGTTCAGGATTGTACCGTAACCCCCTAAACGGTGCGATTATCGCCATCGTGTTCTCTAGGCCTCGTCTGCCAGGATCGCCGTGTTGCATGAGGCGACAAGGCTGTGGTTGACAATGTTCGCATACTGGTGCCGTTCCAACTTGTTGCGGCTCATGGCAGAGAGGTATGCATCACCTATGTCTCTTTCACCGAAGCTACACTGTTTCGGCGTGACTAATACACACGTCTGTAATCTTGTTGCAAAGGCGCGGGTCCGGTCCTTCGGCAGCCCCATCCGTCCTCACTCCACCCATCCCCCAGTGGGGCCCTTCCGTTGCG
>JBGQIR010000095.1:0-7076 GCA_041498535.1 Methylomirabilis sp. (SeqCode) | reverse complement strand
CCCCCTGATAAGCATGCAGCCGTGCGGCGCAAGGAACCTGTGCGCCGGTCGAGACAGGCTTCCGGTTGGTCGCCTACTTGCCCTTGATCACCAGTGCCGACTGCACCTCTCGGACACCAGGGACTTCTCTGGTCAATGCGATTGCCCGATCGATCTGAGCTTGAGAGTTAACAAAGCCTGACAGGACCACCCGTCCTCGGAAGGTCTCCACCGAAACGGCGAAACCGCTCACGATGGGATCCCCAATAAACTTCGTCTTGATTTTTGCCGTGATGGCGCTGTCGTCAACATACTCCCCGGTGCTTTCTCTGGTGGCTGTGGGGGCGCACGCCTGGAGCAAGGGAATGGAGATCGTGAGCGCGGCGACGAAGGCTATGCTGTGTCGGTTCATGAGAGACATTCCATACCTCCTTTCCCAGATCGGGTTGTAGGATGGGTCATCCCCGCCGACGGCCCGCCCCGCGACCGCGGCCGGGGGGCGTTGGCTTCCAGGCCTAACATAGCGCCGACAAAGCCCGCAGGGCGTCAGAAGGCGCTTCAAAGCGGGCTGACTGTACCAGAAAAGCCTGGAGAGCGCAAGCGGTTTGTGCTATGATCCGCGTCGCTCTTAGGAGGGATCATGCGTAGGGACGAGGCGTTCCGTCCGTTCTTGGGATTGACTATCGGGGATCCAGCGGGGATCGGCCCGGAAATCGTGGCCAAGGCCGTGACACAGGAGGAGGTCCGGGCCGCCTGCCGCCCGCTGGTCATTGGCGAAGCCAGCATTATGCGGCGAGCCACCCGTCTTTGTCGCCTTGACCTCTCTGTGCGATCGGTTGCTTCAACGGCGGAGGTAACTGCAGAGCCGGGTCTTCTGGAGGTGCTGGACCTGAAAAACATCGACACCGCGAGCTGTCCCCCCGGCGTCCTCGCGCCCCAGTGTGGAAGGGCTGCGGTGGAGTATCTCTACAAGGCGATCGACCTCGCGATGGCCCACGAGCTGGACGGGGTCGTCACCGCGCCCATCAACAAGGAGGCCATGGTCCAGGCTGGCTTCAAGTACGAGGGTCATACCGAGTTATTCGCCGGGAGGACCGGCACCAAGGATTACGCGATGCTGTTGGTCGTCGGTCGAATGCGGGTCATCCATGTCTCCGCCCACACCTCGCTTCGGACCGCCTGCGACAAGGTGAAAAAGACCCGCATCCTGACGGTCATTCGCCTTGCGCATCAGGCACTCTGCGACCTCGGATCGCGAAAGAAGCGGATTGCCGTCGCCGGCCTCAACCCCCATGCGGGCGAGAATGGCCTATTCGGCCGAGAGGAGATCGATGAGATCGCGCCGGCGGTCGAGGCTGCCAAGGCTGAGGGAATCAAGGCGAGCGGTCCCCATCCTCCAGACACCCTTTTCTATCGGCACAAGCTCGGCGAATTCGACGCCGTCGTTGCGATGTACCACGATCAGGGACATATTCCGCTCAAGCTGATCGGCTTCGACCGGGGGGTCAATGTCACCGTCGGCCTCCCGATCATTCGCACCTCCGTTGATCACGGCACCGCCTTTGACATTGCGGGGAGCGGCACCGCCAATCCTCGCAGCATGGTGGAGGCGATCCTGCTGGCCGCCAAGTTCGCCCAGGGCCGGCACAAGGAGGCGACTCCGCCGCCGGCTCGTGCCCTGAAATAACCCGCACATCATCTCATCCCGCGGTGAAACCGGTCCGGTAATCACCAAGTCCGCGACGGCACCGAACGCCTGCCAGGTCTCATCATTCCTGGTCCCATGCCGCCCATCCATGAGTCATGAGCCAATCGCTTGAACTTCTCCTGTTGCTCTGGCGTCAGGACCGCCTTGCCGGCCTCGATGGTCTTGATTCGAGCCAGGCGACAGTCGGCGCGTAGCAGGGCTACCTTCTTCACCTGGGCCTCGACCCTGACCAAGTCCACCTTCTCCTGTTCCAGCAGCCCTTTCAACTCTAGCTCCGCCACCTCGATTTCCGAGGTCCGGGTGATCGCCTCCTTCTCGTAGTTGCTCCGTAGCTCCTTGAGTGAATGCTCTTGCTCAGGGGTCAATCCAAGTTGGTCCTTCCACGCGAGCATCAGGCTGATGAGCGGCCCCCCGTGGCCCCCGCGTCCATACAACCAAGACCCAGGCATTTCCAGGCCCTGAAACGGCTCGCGAAGCATTTCAGGAAGCATCCGATACCTTCCCATCCCGGGCCCGCCCCGTTCCTCTTCGGCAGCGGCGGCCTGGTTCCAGCCTGGCGCAATGCCTGACCCGAGAACACCGGCCAGCACTAGCAGAGCTGCAACAATCGGTCTCATGGCTATTTCCCCCTCTTGAAATGGCCCTCGTCGACCGACGCTCATCCCTTGCACGCGGCGCCGAGGGTCCGGATTGAGCTTCCCGTTATCATCTGACACCTGGCACACGGATGATGTTTAGTGCGAAACGTGCTGACCTCGCGCCGATCGTCTTTGAAGAGGAGTCCCGCCTCATCGCTTATCGCGGAACACTACTGTGGTTCCCACATCTGCTCCTCATCGGGGAACTTAAGGAAGATGGTCCGCTCGATTCCGCACGAATCGCAGCGCACCCGCTGAAGGGCGACGCAGCGCTCGGGATCGCGTGAAGGCAGGATAAGCTTCCCTTCGGCGCCACAGATCGGGCAGACGATCTTCTGGACGATCTTCGAGCCGGCGGGTGGGTCGGGTTCCATGCTACGCAGCCATCATCGAGGGGAACCCTAAGACAGGAGGTCTGGAGTCGAGGGCGCAGGGTGGCGGAAAGCCATAATACACCTTCCCGGGCTACTCCGGGAGAAGAATCACCTTGCCGTAGTTCTTGCGATCCGAAACCAGCGCGTGGGCGGCGGCCGCATCTCGGAGGGGGAAGGGTGGCCCCACCACCGGTGTGATCTTCTTCTCTTCGATCCACCGGTTGAGCTGCCCCAATGCCTCACCGACCAGGTCAGGCCGAGTCAGCAGCTTCCCCAGGTGGAACCCGATAACCGACAGATTGCCGTAAAGTAACTGAGCGACATCGGCCTTGGGCACCCGGCCGCTGGCGATTCCGACCGCGACCAGTCGTCCCAGCGGCGCCAGGCATTGCAGGCTCTTATCAAAGACCTCCCCGCCGACCATTTCGAGGATGACATCGACCCCTCGCCCAGAGGTTCGCCGACGCACCTCCTCGACGAAGTCGTCTCGCTGGTAATTGATGGTCGCATCGGCCCCAAGGGCCTTCACCCGTTTGAGCTTCTCATCGGAGCTGGCGGTCGCGAAGATCCTGAGTCCCAGTTGTTTGGCGATCTGGACTGCCGCGGTCCCGACCCCTCCGCCCGCGGAGTGGATGAGTACCGACTCACCGGGCGCAGCCCTTCCAGCCGTCCGCAGGGCCATATAGGCGGTCAGAAAGACAATGGGAAAAGCGCCGGCCTCCTGGTCAGAGAGTGATGCGGGCGCGGGGAAGAGCCGTTGAGCGGAGATCGCCACCAGCTGCGCATACCCGCCCGCGGTCGCCGATGGGTCAGGAAAGGCCAGGACCCGCGAGCCCTCCTGCACGCCGGTGACTCCATGGCCCAGGCGGACCACGGTTCCACAGACCTCGAAGCCCGGGATGTACGGAGGCTTTGGCCCTCCCTTATAGAGCCCCACCCGCATCATCACATCGGCGTAGTTGAAGCCGGCGACGCGGACCTTCAGGAGCACCTCTCCGGGCTTCGGTTCAGGATCGGGGACCTCTTCGTACCGTAGGACCTCCGGGCCCCCGTATTGTCGAACGACGATCGCCTTCACGGCTTCGGCGCTCCCCGCCGCCTGCACCAGACCGACTGCATCTGAGAAATCGGATCGCCAGCCTCATTGTAGGCGGCACAAAGCTCGATCAGGTATCCTTGCCGCCTGAGCTCTGAGGTGACAGTCTCTGCGTCCTTGATCTGGACTCCCGGGGGCATTGCGGCGGGTGTGAAGGCATTGGTGACGAACTCATATCCCTCGTCGATCAGTCTCCCGATGGCCGGGTTCTTCGACACCATGAGGTCGATGTACGCCTTTCGGCCAAAATCCACAACGGCCATATCCTACTCGCCCGTGCGCGAGATGACCACCTCGGTCAAGACGATGTCTGTGAGTGGCTTGTCGCTCGCGTCGCGCGGCGCGTTGCCGATCGCCCCTACCACCTCGTGCCCCTTGACCACCTCGCCCAAGACCGAGTGCTTGCCATCCAACCACGGGGTTGTCTGATGGGTGATGAAGAACTGGCTGCCATTGGTGTTGGGGCCGGCATTGGCCATGGACAGGATGCCGGGCTTATTATGGCGCAGGTCGGGGTGGAACTCATCGGAGAATCGGTATCCCGGCCCGCCGGTCCCTCGGCCAAGCGGGTCGCCGCCCTGGATCATGAAGTTCGGGATCACGCGGTGGAAGATCGTCCCGTTATAGAGCGGCCGCTTCACCTGCTGGCCCGTCTTCGGATCGGACCACTCCTTGGTGCCTGTGGCGAGCCTGACGAAGTTGGCCACGGTCTTGGGCGCCTTCTCCTCAAAGAGGCGGATCACGATTTCTCCCATAGAAGTCTTGAACGTAGCATACAGTTCTTTGGCCATGATGGTCTCCTTGAGCTTCCCTACCATGGTCTCAAGTAAGCGGTCTTAGATCTTGGATCTCGGATCTGAGATCTGTGGTGTTGGGATTAGCGTTGCCGCATGGCGGCGAACTCGAAGATGACCTGCTCTTGAGCAAATGTGTCGATAGATGGCGGCCGCTTGGCCCTGAGGACCCTGATCGCTTCTTCGGCGCTCAACCCATGGTGGACAAGGGCGCAGGCCAGCAGGGTGCCTGTCCGGCCCTGGCCTGCATAGCAATGGACGACCACGGCGCCATCCGAGCCGGAGGCTTCCAGGAAGGAGAGGAACTCCTCGATCTGTTGGATCGTTGGCGCACAATAATCCGGAACCGGCAGATGGAGGTAGCGCAGGCCGAGGCTCCGCACGATTCCCTCATCCAAAGGCCTCTCGGTCGTGGAGACGATGGCGCCGATCCCCTGGGCCTTCAGGAACTCGATGTCATCCTCCAAAGGTCTCGAGCGCCCGGGCCGAGCCATCCCGGCCAATCTGCCTTCGATCACGAAGCTGAAATTATCCGCCATCGGTTCTTCTCACAATATCAACATGGCTTCCCCGGTCATGCACGCGGCTATACCCCGGCACTGCCGCTCCTACCGGACCGGGCTGCCGAACGCCTCGGATGCTTCCCGGTACAGGGCGTCCGGACAATCTTGGTACCTGGGGGAGAAGTGGGACAGCACCAGCTCCTTCACGTTCGCCTCACGCGCCAGGAGGCCGGCCTGCCGCGCGGTCAAGTGGTAACGCTCGGTCGCGCGATCTCGATCCTGTTCCAGAAAGACCGCTTCGCAAAAGAGGATGTCCGCCTCGTGAGCCAGGGCAACGATCTTTTGCCGATTCTCGTGTGAGTACAGGGCGTCGGTGACATACACAAGCCTCTGACCTCTGGTCACCGTCGCGATCCTGTCTCTGAGATCACCAAGGGCCACCTCCCGGAATCGCTGTCCAGTGATATCGGGGTACATCGCATGGACGATTGTCTCGTCCGGGGCGCCCGAGCGCAGCAGGCGCTTGAATTCGGTGAGCCAGGGCCCCGTGCAGAGGCCAAGAGCCCTGAGTCGCTCTGGGTCGATGTTGATCCGTTGCGCCTCCGCGAGTGCAAATGACAGGCAAGGGATCTTGTGGTCGAGATGCGCAGCCTCGACCCGGAACAATGGATCATCGATTAGGACGCCACTGAATGGCAAGGGCGGCGGCAGATCGATCCTTTCGAACCGGCCGCCGCACGGGAAGTGGGCGGCCGTGATTTTCTCCGGGCTAACCTCGTAGACCTCGAAGACGAGGGCGTACCCCTCCACCAGGTTCCAGGTGTAGCCGGAGAGCTTCGCCTCGACATTGGCGATGATCCCCGGGGGGCCGAAGAGCCGAATCGTTCGATCGCGGCCAAGGGCAATCCGCAACAGGTGATCGAAGCCAATAAAGTGATCGACGTGAGTGTGAGAGACGAAGACGTCGGTGACTTTCAGCAGGTCTGCGGGTGGCTGCGCAGTGAGATCACCAAGGTCCAGCAGGAGCGCGCGACGCTCCCATCGAAGCCGCACGAACAGGCCGGGGTCTCCGAAGACCCCGTTGAGTAGCCTTGGCTGGAAGAGATTGGTCATAGGAGGAACGCCCAGACATGCCAAGATCGGAAGGGGGAAGCTATCCTAGTTACCGTAGATGGTCAGGGGCCAGGAGAGACCCGGCGGGCCAGCGTCGCGGCCCTCCACCTCGACCGGCCGGACAAGCGACGCAATAGTCCGGGACGCTCTGCTAACTGCACCGAAGCCAGGGGTGAGCGTCCTACTTCCCTTTCACCTTTTTGGCGAAGGTTTCGATCGGGAGAGCGGGAAGGGTCGTGATCTGAACTGTCCCCCGGGAGCCGAGCTCTACCGAGACCTTTGCAATGGTTTCGTTGTCCGGCGCCTCGACGACGTTGACGAAGTCATACGGCCCGAGGACCGTATACTGCGCCACCACCTTGGCGCCGAGGGATTCGATCTCTTTGTTGACCTCCTTGATCCGCCCCGGATTGGTTTTCACCGTTTTCCGCCCCTCATCAGTAAGATTGGTCAGCAAGATATACGTTGCCATCGCCACGCCCTCCTTTGTGACATGCGGGTTTCTCTCACCCTACCACCCCCCCCGCCAGGGGGTCAAGAACATTGGCGTCTGGTGCCGTTCCAACTCTTTACGCCAACATGGTGAGGCCAGGAAAAGTGATAGTTCTTCGCAGGGCTCCTGTCGGCGATTAGCCGCAACGCGTTAAAACGGCACTAGTCGCCGGACTTCGCTTGGTGGGCCTCCACAACCTCGCCACGAAGGAGCCGCGCAGCCTCCTCGGGCGCCAGCGGATTGACGAAGAACCCCGTCCCCCACTCAAACCCCCCCACCAATGCAAGGCGAACCCGGACCTCCATGTGCCAATGGTATCGGGGTTCCGTGAACCGATGGAGGGGGGAGGTGTGCAGGACCACACTATAGGCAGGTTCT
>JBGQIR010000094.1:0-7134 GCA_041498535.1 Methylomirabilis sp. (SeqCode) | reverse complement strand
CTGGGACATGTGGTACGAGGGATAGACCGGGCGGACGTTGTAGCGGTCCTTATAGATCTTCACGAACCAATCGTTCAGTGCGCTTTTCTGGGCCAGCGCGCCATGAGGGCCACGGGCCGCGATGACCAGACCTTTCGGCACATCTCGACCCAGGCGAGGCAACAGGGTGTCGGCCGTGGTCAACAGCATCAGGCTTTGACTTGGAAGGCCACGCGGCCAAGCCTGAATGAGCAATCCCTCCAGATCGCCGCCCCAGAAGCTTGAATGGATGACATCGGGCTTGGCCGCCTGCAGGGCCGAAATCTCTGCCGAATACTCCCCCGCCAACAGCTTGGGGAAGTGTTCGGCAACGACCTTGACATCCCCCTTGAGCTTCAACGTCGAATCACGGAAGGTCGCCCAGGAGTCCTGGCCCCACGCGTAGTTCTGATTGATGCCCGCGATGGTCTTCAGATCCGGCTTCACCTTGAGCACGTACCGCGCCGCGCCGACGTTATCGATGATCTGGTGACCCTTGGTGCGGAAGACGTATTTGTAGCTTCTTTCCTCGAAGATCCGGTTGGTCCCGCAGTCGAAGAGCACCGTCAGTTTCTTCAACTCCTCGGCTACCGGGGCCACGGCCAGACAGTCGGCGCTGGAGATGTAGCCGATGACCAGGTCCACCTTCTCGTCCAACACCAGCCGCCGCAGCTCGGCCACCTGCTTGTCGGCTCCGCCGGCCTCGTCGATGTAGACGGCCTGGATGGGGACGCCCCCGATTCCAGGCTTGGTGTAAGGAGCTTGCGCCTTACCGGCGTTGATCTGCTCGATCAGCGCCTCCGCCGCGTTGCGGGAGGGCACACCAAAGGGCCCGGCCGCTGCTCCGGACAGGAAGGAGACGATGCCGATTCTCAGGTGGGCGGGAGCGCCAGGCACTGCCTGCGCCCAGGCTGGCAGTGACACCCCAAGCGATAGCAAGGCCGTGAGCAGCACGAATGCCACCCCTTGCTTCAGACCGAGTGCTCGCGTCGAGCGATTCATGATCTTTTCCTCCTTTCCTCTGGACACATCGTGGACGTGGTTGACGAGTGCCGTTCCAACGTGTTGCGGCTCATGGCAGAAAGGTGTGCAGCACTGATGTCTCTTTCACCGAGGCCTCGCTGTGTCGGCGTCAATAGTTGGAACGGCACGAGCTGGGGTGTGGTGAGTTGGAGAGAATGTATGATGGCCGCACATTGGGGGTCACGTGTCGTCACGGCTTCAACAGCACTTTCAGCGCCTCCCCGGCGTCGAACAAGCGGTAGCCCTCAGCGGCTTCACCTAAGCTCAACGTGTGACTGACCAGAATGGCTGGGTCGATTCGACCATGGCGAATGAGTTCCGTGACGGCCTCAAACTGCGCGGAGACGTTCGCCATGCCGAGCCGCACGGTCAGGTCTCTGGCGAACGCGCGCCCGGCGGGGAACGGAAGCGATTCCTCGACGTACACACCGGCGGCTGAGACCGTCCCGAACCCGCGCACGGCCTCGCATGCAAGCCGCAAGCTTTCCGCATTGCCAACCGCTTCGATCATGGCGTCGGCGCCGCGCCTGCCGGTAAGGTCTCTGATCGCGCGAACGGGATCCTGGGCTCGTCCGTTTACTGTGACGGCCCCCAGTCGGCGGGCGACGTCCAAACGGGAGTCTAGCACGTCCACAGCGATCACGCGAGATGCGCCGCTCGCCTGGGCACACATCACCACAAGCAGGCCAACCGGCCCGCAGCCGATGACGCCAACAACATCCCCTACGCGAACCTCCGCGCGGTGCACCGCGAAGTACGCTGTCGCCAGGATGTCGCCGATGAAGACCGCCCGCTCATCGTTGATGTCGGCAGGCACCTCATGCAGGGTGAAGTCAGCGTGCGGCACGCGCGCATACTCGGCCTGCGTGCCAGGCAGGTCACCGAACCGACGGCCGAAGCCGAACAGCGCTCCGTGCTGGCATTGGGAATACAGGCCTCGGCGGCAGAACCAGCAATGCCCGCAGGCAGTGTGAAACGACCCGACCACCCGGTCACCGGGCCGGAGGTCGCGCACACTCTTCCCGACCTCTTCCACCACACCCGCATATTCATGGCCGACAACTATGCCCGGCTCCACGCCTGTCATGCGACCCCGATACAGGTGCAGATCGGACCCGCAAATCGCGCTCATCGTCACGCGAACGATGGCGTCGCCCGGCTCCTTGACCGATGGCTCGGGAATCGAATCAACCCTGATCTGTCCGGGCCCCTGAAAGGTGACGGCTTTCATACTCCTGGATCTCCAATATGGAGAAGCCGCAGTCGCTCTCTTGATGCCCTCGAGGGGCCTCCGCCGGGAAGGCGTCCGACCAAGGCAAAGTGCTTTAGAGGGTAATGTTATACCGCTTAATTTTGTTATTGAGCGTCTTGAGGTCGATGCCGAGGAGGCGCGCCGCCTGCATCTTCCGGCCTCGGGTTTCGCCGAGCACCCGTATGAGGTGCAGCCGCTCCATCTCTGCCAGGGAGGTGGCGCCGCCCGCGGGGCCGCCGGAGTCCCGGATGTTGGGTGGCAGGTCCTCCGGTCTAATGATATCTCCCTGGGTGAGGATCATCAGGCGCTCGATGGTGTTCGCCAGCTCACGGACATTGCCTGGCCAGCGGTAGTCCACGAGCGCTTGCAGGGCCTCCGGGGAGACGGTCTTGGCCTTCTGGCCGGTCACGCGGAATTGCCTCAGGAAGTGCTCGATCAGGAGCGGGATGTCCTCCTTCCTCTCACGCAAGGAGGGAAGCGTCAGGTTGACGACGTTCACACGATAGTAGAGGTCTTCGCGGAATCGGCCCGCACGGACCTCTTGGGCCAGGTCTTTGTTCGTTGCCGCCATGATGCGGACATCCACGCGATGTACCCGGGTGCCCCCTAGCCGGCGCATCTCCCTGGTGTCCAGGACCTGGAGAAGCTTGGCCTGCATGGCAGGGCTCATCTCCCCCACCTCGTCCAGGAGGAGTGCCCCGCCCTCGGCGACTTCAAAGAGGCCCTGCTTGGCGCTGATGGCTCCCGTGAAGGAGCCCTTCTCGTGGCCGAACAGCTCGCTCTCCAGGAGCTGATCCTGAAAGCCGCTGCAGTTAATGACCAGGAAGGGTCCGGCGGCTCGAGGGCTCGCCGCATGAATCGCCTTTGCGACCAGGCCCTTTCCGGTCCCGCTTTCCCCCTGGATCAGGACGTTAGCATCGCTCGGCGCGATCCGTTGCACGGTCGCCAGGAGGACAGTGATGGCTGGCCCCTGACCGACAATGAGGGGAGCAGGCTCCCGCTGGGAGACCATGCGCCGCAGTGCCGTATTTTCCTGCTGAAGGCGTTTCCTCTCCGCCGCGCGCCGGAGCACCTCTTCCACTTCAGAGAGCTTGAAGGGCTTCGTGAGGTAATCGAACGCCCCAAGCTTCATCGCGGCGATTGCGCTATCGACATCCGGGTGGCCGGTCAAGACGACCACCTCGGCGGACGTCCCCGAATCACGGATCCGACGGAGCGCCTCCATCCCGCCGATCTCCGGCATCTTGAGGTCGAGCAGGATGACGTCGAACTCCCAAACCCGCAATTGCTCCAGCACCTCCTCCCCACTCTCCAAACAGGTGACGACAAAGCCCGCCCGTGGCAGCTCCTTTTCCATGAGAAATCGAGTGGGTCGCTCGTCGTCAACAACGAGCACCTTGACCCCACCGATCCGTTCACCCGCGTGACGCACATCCATCCCCGCTAGTGCTTTTCCAAGGAGGCCGCTCCTCGTTCCGCAAGCGGAAGACTGACGGTGACGACCGTCCCCTTCCCGAGACCCTCACTCTGCACCTCGATGATGCCCCGATGCTGCTCTATGATACTCTGGCAAATGGCAAGGCCGAGGCCCGTTCCCTTCCCCACCTCCTTGGTGGTGAAAAAGGGATCGAACACCCTTGCAAGGTTCTCCTCCGAGATCCCGCTTCCGGTGTCCGACACGGCCACGTCGAGCCACTCTTGCCCTGGTGCTCGCCCGCTGTCGTCCCGCCGACCATTTGCGCCAATGCGGACCTCCCCACCGTCTTCCATGGCATCGAGCGCATTGGTCAGCAGGTTGAGAAATACCTGCTGAAGCATCTGGGCATCCGCCCAGACCAGACTCCCCTCAGGAAACGGGGTCACGACGATCTGCTGATTCGCAAGGCTGGCCTGCCGCTCCACGAACGACACCGCGCTCCTTACGACGGCATAGAGATCCACCAGGCCGAAGGAAGACTCACGTTGCCGGGCGAAATCGAGCAGCCGCCGGACGATGGCTGCTGCCCGGCCCACTTCCTCCTGGATCAGAGTGACATACTCTTGAAACTCAGCAAGGGTCGAGGGGCTCCCGATCTCCTTTGCCGTGGCCCGCCGCTGGAGGGCCTCGGCGAAACCCGCCACGGAAGAGAGGGGATTGTTCAATTCGTGGGCCAGGCCTGCGGCCAATCGGCCGAGGGAGGCCAGCTTCTCCTGCCGCACCAGCAACTGCTGCGACTGCTTCAACTCATCGTAGGAGCGGCGCAATTCCTCATACAGACTGGCGTTCTCGAGGGCAATGGCCGCTTGAGTAGCCAATGTCACGGCGAGCCCCTCATCCTCCTCGCTGAACTCCTCGGCGCCCTGCTTCTCGGTCAGGTAGAGGTTGCCGAACACCTTCCCCTTCGAGATGATGGGCACACCCAGGAAGGACTTCATCGGAGGATGATTCGGGGGGAAACCGTGAGCCCGGGGATTCTTCGTCAGGTCCTTCAGGCGGAGAGGCTTCGCCTCATTCACCACGACCCCCAGAACCCCCTTGCCGACCGGCAGAGGACCGATCGCCCTCTTGGTCCTGTCATCGATGCCGGCTGTGATGAACCGGCTGAGGCCGCCCCTCCCATCCAGGACTCCGAGGGCTGCGTACTTGGCGTTCATGACTTTGCAGGCCATATTGGCGATCCGCTGCAACACCACCTCGAGAGAGAGCTTGGCGCTGACGATCATTCCCGACTTCACCAGCATCCCAAGTTGGCTCATCTCCCTCTTGCTCACCTTTTCTTTCTCCTCCACAAAGGCAAGGGGGACGAGGGCCACGAGGCGGTTTGCCGCCGGATCGTAGACATCGAGGATCTTCTCCAGACGCGCCATCTCCCCTCGATACCTCTTGAAGAGGGACCTCCTGTAGACATCCTGGAGCGTGAGGAAGGCCTCGATGAGCTGGTCGGCGGTCATTCCTCCGAGCACCCCCTGCTTCGCTCGGGACCGGGCATAGACAATTGCCGCGTCGTGCTTTCCGGTCTCCACACAGATCAGGACGGTGTCATAGAGCGCGCCGAACTCGCTTTCGATCTCCTGTGGGGTAAGGCCCTGCAGCAGACCTTTTGCGCTCATCTGCTGGGTCCATTCTCGCCCCAGCGGCTCGCGCTTCTCCCGGAAGTGCCTCACGAGCTCGTTCCGTATTGTGTGACTCGCCTGTTCCACTACCTCACCGTCTTATGGCACCCAGTCGGCGATGAAGAGGTTCATCTCACCAGGCAACTTCCGGTTCCGGTGCGAGGCAAACACGAGCTTCGTCCCATCCGGCGAGAACATCGGGAAGCCGGTGAACGTGTCACCGTAGGTCACTTGCTCCAGGTCGCCTCCGTCGGTATTGACCAGGTAGAGAGCGAAGTTCCGTCGCGAGGGGTCGTGGAGGTTGGACGAGAAGATGATCTGCCCGCCGTTCGGATGCATAAAGGGCGCAAAGTTGGCGGCGCCATTATCGGTAATCTGCCGCTGATTCGAGCCGTCGGCGTCCATCACGAAGATCTCCATCCGCGAGGGCCGCGTCAGGCCCTGCGCGAGCAGTGCTTCGTACCCCTTGATCTCGGCCTCGGTCTTCGGATGGTAGGCGCGGTACGCGATCTTTGTACCGTCGCGCGAAAAGAACGCGCCACCGTCGTACCCCCTGGCGCGGGTCAGGCGCTTGACGTCGGTCCCGTCGGCAGCCATGGTGTAGATCTCCAGGTCGCCGTCGCGCATCGAGGTGAAGACGATCCGCCTGCCATCGGGAGAGATGGTCGCCTCAGCATCGTAGCCGGGCGTGTCGGTGAGCCGCGTGAGGTTCGACCCGTCGAGATTCACGCTGAAGATGTCGTAGCCGGCATAGATCGGCCAGACGTACCCCTTGGAGTAGTCGGGCTTTGGCGGGCAGGCCGACCCGGCCAGGTGCGTCGAGGAATAGATCAATCGGGGCCGCTCAGGAAAGAAAAAGGAACAGGTGGTGCGCCCCTTGCCACTGCTCATCAGCTTCACCTCGGTGCCGTCGATATTCATCGTGAAGATCTGATCGCATTGGAACGGCTCGCGGGTGGACTGGAAGGTGAGTCGCCTCCCGTCGGAGGAAAAGTAGGCCTCGGCATTCTGGCCACCGAACGTCAACTGCCGGACATTCCTGAGATGGCGCTCTCGGAGATCGCGAAGCGACTGCGCTTCCTCGCCATGGATTGTGTGGTGCAGCGCCATGACCATGAGTAGCGAGACGGCCATCGTACTGATGAGGATTGCCGGCCCGTGGCGAACCGGGACCCGGCGAAGCCCGTTGGGTCGAGCAATCCTCATTGACGCTGTTCCAGAACGGCTTGGACCCTCTGCTGCTTGCCGCCGCGGACGAAGGTGACCTCAACCCGATCGCCAGGCCGCTTGGTCCTGAGCGCAAAGGTCAGATCCTGGAGGTTCTTCACCGCGACGCCAGCGAAGTTCACGATGACATCCCCGGTTTTGAGTCCTGCCGCTTCCGCGGGGCTGCCGGGGCGGACACCACCTAACAGGACGCCAGGAACTTTTGACTCGGAGAAATCAGGGATCGAGCCGAAGTACGGGCCATAGCCGGCGGCTCGCTCCCCGCTTTCGACTCTGGGCGGCTCCCCTTTTGTCCGGCGGTAGGCGATCGGGGCGTCACGATCAGCAATCGTCGCCGCGGTCCGATAAGCCACCGTGGCCCCCAACTGAAGTCCCTCGGCGTTGATCTTGTCGGTCGTGTCCGAAGGGCGGTGGTAGTCGAGATGGGGGCCGGTGAAGAAGTGCAGGACCGGCCGCTCCCTTGCATAGAAGGGGGTGTGGTCGGACGGACCGAACCCGTCATCGCGAAGCGTCAGGTCGAG
>JBGQIR010000093.1:0-7137 GCA_041498535.1 Methylomirabilis sp. (SeqCode) | reverse complement strand
CGGTCGTTGCGAGCGACCAAAAGGAGTGTGGCAATCGGACCTATCTCACCTGTGTTACTGCGAGATTGCTTCGTCGCGTTGCTCCTCGCAATGACACTCTCACTGATGCGTCTGTATTGGCTACAGGTAGTGGCCGGGGCCGTAGTCGCGGCGCGGCACCGCCTGGCGCAAGTGCTTGCCGACCTCGGCGTATTCCCGCTCCATGGCCTCGGTGACCGAAGGAAGCGTCTCCTGAAGCGCGGCCAGGAAGTCGGCGTGGGTGACCACCTTCGCTTCCAAGTCCTTCCGCAGGGCAAGCTGAGCCGCCTTCATGCAGAGGGCGGCGATGTCGGCGCCGGTGAACCGATCGGTCCGCCGGACGAGCTCCTTCAGGTCCACGTCATCGGCCAGAGCCATGTGCTTGGTGTGGACGGTCAGGATCTCGCGCCGGGCCTCGGCATCTGGTATAGGCACATAGACCAGCGCATCGAAGCGTCCCGGGCGCAGTAACGCCGGATCAATCAGGTCAGGCCGGTTGGTCGCGCCCAGGATGACCACCCCGCACAGCTCCTCCAAACCGTCCAGCTCGGAGAGGAGCTGGTTGACAATCCGCTCGGTGGCGTGTGGTTCGCCCGCCGCCGTTCCGCGCCGCGGGACAAGGGCGTCCACCTCGTCGAAGAACACGATGGCCGGAGCCACCTGGCGGGCTTTGGCAAAGAACTCCCGGATGCGCTGCTCCGACTCGCCATACCACTTGGAGAGCAGATCGCTTCCCTTCGCCAACATGAAGTTGGCCCGCGACTCGTTGGCGACGGCTTTGGCCAGGAGGGTCTTCCCGGTACCCGGGGGACCATAGAGGAGGACGCCCTTGGGCGCTTTGATGCCGAGGCGCTTGAAGGCTTCCGGGTGGGTGAGGGGGAGCTCTACGGTTTCCCGCAAGGCGCGCTTGACCTCGGCCAGGCCGCCGACGTCGTCCCAGGTGACTCTCGGAACCTCGATCAGGAGTTCGCGCAGGGCCGAGGGGCGGATCCGGCGGATGGCCTGGCTGAAGTCTTCCTGAGTCACGACGAGCCGCTCCAGGATCTCGTGAGGGATCGTTTGAAGTGTCAGGTCCATCTCCGGGAGGACCCGCCGCAGGGCGTTTAGAGCGGCCTCACGGCAGAGGGCGGCGAGGTCGGACCCGACGCACCCGTGGGTGAGGTCCGCCACCCAGTCCAGATTTACATCCGGCGCCATCGGCATGGCCCGCGTGTGGATGGTCAGGATCTGGCGCTGGCCATTCCGGTCCGGCACCCGCAGCTCGATCTCCCGATCGAACCGGCCGGGCCGCCGCAGGGCCAGGTCGATGGCGCCGAGGCGGTTGGTGGCCCCGATGACGATGACGTTTCCCCGCGGCGTCAAGCCATCCATCAAGGTGAGGAGCTGCGCCACCACCCGGCGCTCCACCTCCCCCGTGACCGCCTCCCGCTTGGGGGCGATGGAGTCAAGTTCATCGATAAAGATGATCGCTGGCGGGTTTTGCTGTCCCTCCTCGAAGATGGCCCGCAGGCGTTCCTCCGACTCACCGTAGAAGCGCCCCATGATCTCGGGCCCGTTGATCGTGGCGAAGTGGGCTTTTGCCTCGTTGGCCAGGGCCTGGGCCAGGAGGGTCTTGCCCGTCCCCGGAGGGCCGTGCAGGAGGACCCCTTTGGGAGGCGTGATGCCGAGGCGATCGAACAGCTCAGGGTGCTTGAGCGGCAGTTCGACGACCTCGCGGATCTCATTGATCACCTCGCCCATCCCGCCGATGTCGTCATAGGTGATGTCCGGCACCCGAGCCTCCCTGGTTTCCACGTACTCGGGCAGGAGTTCCACCTCGGTCTGGGTGCCGAAGCGGACGATGCCGGACGGTGCGGTGGCGGCAACGATCAGCCGCACCTCGCCTAGCCCGATGGCCAGCGATCCCAGGAAGCCCCGGAGGAGCTCCTCCGGATACATCCCCGGGGGGACGACCTCCCGGGACCGCGAGGCTGTCCCGACGGAGACTAAGTCACCCAATACCACAGGGCGGTAGAGCAGCGCTTGGCGGAGGACCTCACCCGGGGCGACTGCGCGGAGGCCCCTCCGCGCCGGAGCAAGCGTGACCTTCTGCGCATCCCGCCAGGCGGCCTTCCGCACTTGCACGTAGTCCCCGATGCTGGCCCGGGCGTTGGTGCGGATCAGCCCATCCATCCGGACGACGTCGAGCCCCTGATCGGCCGATCGAGCGGCCACCGCGAGGGCAGCCGTTTCCCGCTCTCCCAGAATGGAGACCACGTCACCGCGATCCAGCTCGAGGGCGGCAAACGCCGCGTCGCTGACACGGACGATCCCCTTGCCCACGTCTTCCTGGCCTGCTTCAGCCACCTTGAGGCGAAGTCCGCCCACGACTTGTGTTTGCATCAACTGTTCTCTCCGGCTCCTTTTGATGAATGGGGCCTGTGCCCAACAACGTGCCTGGGTTCCTTCAAATCACCCGCGCTCGCCAAAGTGGAGGCCAACAGATGGGGCGAAATGGCCATCTGAGGGTGTACGCGGGCGACTCTACCAGTGGCGCGGCACCCGCGTCAAGGCGATAAGAGGGCGATTGACTTCCCCTGGACGCTTTGTTAGTATTCCGACCACTCCATACCCTGCTTAAAGGAGAGCCGTCATGGAAGAGATCGAGCTGCCAAATCCAGAGGAACTCGAAGAGCACAAAGGGAAGGCCTTCACGAGGCGCGTGGCGCTCGCCACCGCGATCTTTGCGGTCGCCCTGGCCATTGCCGCCCTGGGAGGGAAAAACGCCACCAAAGAGATGCTGCTGGCCCAGCAACAGGCTTCCGACCAGTGGGCCTTCTATCAGGCGAAGGCGCTACGGGAGCACCAGTATCGAACCCAGAAGTCCCGGCTGGAGGTGGACCTGGCCGAGCGCGGCCCCGCCATGAAACCTGAGGTGCGGAAGAAGTTCGACGCTCTCATGGCGAAGTACACGGAAGAGGAAAAACGCTACAACACAGAAAAAAAGGAGATCGAGCTAGAGGCCAAGAAGCTGGAGCACGAGCGCGACATCAACCGCGCAAAGGACCCGTATTTCGACTTCGCCGAAGCGCTCCTGCAGATCGCCATCGTGATGTCGTCTATTGCCATCCTCTCCAACTCACGCCCCATCTTCCTCTTCAGCCTGGTCCTGGCTCTCTTCGGGGCCGGTCTCACCGTTGACGGCTACACAATGCTTGTGAAGCTTCCCTACCTCCACGGCGGCCACTAGTGCCCTTCCAACTTTATCCGCATAACGACAACGTGACCCGCAGGCATCTGGATGGGTCGTCGCATAATTTGGCCATTTGTCCGAGCAAGTTGGAACGGCACTAGCAGCACCACCTTTCTCCCGCCACCTTCTCGCCTCGGTCTTGTCGAGCGCCGAGGGGAAGATCAGACTGAAGTGTTTCCCTTGACCTTTCCCAACATAGCCGCTAAACTAGCGCTATCAATTATCGAAGGAGGTACTCGGATGAAAGTCGCAAATACTGTCGAGCTGAAAAACAAGACCAACAAGCTTCTTCGAGACGTGATGAACGGAGAGCCGGTCATCATCACCTATCGGGGAAAACCCGCTGCAGCACTCACTCCCCTCACTGAGGATGATCTCGAGGATTTCATTCTGGAGAACAGCCCACGCATCAGGAAAATGATAGCGGCGGCCGAGAAGGCGCGCCAAGCTGGTGATGTGATCCCGCTACAGCATTATCGGGCCAACTCGAGGCCGTGAGTGGATGCCTTTGCAGTCCAACTTACGAACCAAGCTGCAGCCGATCTCGATAAGGTACCCCGCGAAGCCCGCATCCAGATTGTAAAAGACCTCTCCGCTTTGGCAGTCGATCCATTCCCCAAGGGTCATGTGCGGAAAAAACTGAAGGGGTTTACGTTCGCTCTCTATCGTTTCCGTGCCGGTAACTATAGGGTTCTCTACCGTATCGACCCGAGGCTTGTGACAATCATGAGAGTCGTCGATCGCAAGGATCTCGAGAAAATCGCCAAACGCCTCAAGCTATCCTAATCTGATAGTAGCGTGGTGTCTCACCCAAGAGCAGAGTTGGACGATCTAGCCCCTCCATTCGTCCGTCATTGCGAGGCGGACACAGTCAGCCGAAGGGAATTGCGGAATTCGGATCTCGGGATTCGCAATGAAAAGCGACACCGTAAGGGGGACTTTCGGAGCAATGACAGGGAGAATGTGATGCAGGCGTCTGCTTAACTCGAGGGGATCAGGGACCAGGGGACGTTGGGCTCTTCCCGGGGGATCACAACGATCCCCGTGTCAGTAAGGTAGTAGCGTTCGCGGTCCTTTTCGGCGTTATACCCGATCTCCGTCCCCGGCGGGACGTACACATTCTTATCGATGATGGCGCGCCGGATCCGGCAGCCCCTTCCGACCACGACTCGGTCCATGATCACTGTATCTTCGACCAGGCAGTAGCTGTGGATCCGGACGTTCTGGCCAATAACCGAGCCACGGACCAAGCTCCCGCTGATGATGGTCCCCTCCGCCACGATGGAGTTGAGGGCCATTCCTCGACGCCCTTCCTCATCGAAGACGAACTTGGCGGGCGGGTCGCCGTAGCTCACGGTGCGGACGGGCCAGCTCCGGTTATAGAGGTTGAAGCCGGGATTGATGGCCCGTAGGTCCATGCTCGCTTCGTAGTATGCCTCGATGGTCCCCACATCCCGCCAGTAGCTCTGCTCCTCCCCCTTCAGGAGAGTTGGGATTCGGTTCGTCCTGAAGTCGTAGGCGTGGACTTTCTTCCCTTCCTTGACCAGACGAGGGAGGATGTCCCGCCCGAAGTCGTGAGTGCTCTGAACGTCTGGCGCGTCCTCTTCCACCGCCCGGAGCAGGAGCTCTGCCTCGAAAAGGTAGTTCCCCATGGAAACGAGCGCTTGATCAGGCTCCGCTGGAATCGACTTGGGCTCTGCGGGCTTCTCCTCAAAGCCCACCAGCCGCCAGTCATCGTCCACCTCCATGACGCCATAATGTGAGGCTTCTTCGATCCTCACGGGAAGGGCCGCCACCGTCACCTCTGCCCCTTTCCGCAGGTGGTACTCGATCATCTGGCGGATATTCATCTTATAGATATGATCGGCTCCGAAGACAGCGACGAACCTCGGGTGGGCCCGCTTGATCAGGTGCAGGTTCTGGTACACGGCGTCGGCCGTTCCCCGGTACCAGTCCTCCCCTGTCCGCATCTGAGCCGGGACCGGGATGACAAAGTGATTTCGGGACACGTTATGGACCTGCCAGCCTTCCTGGAGATGCTCCACCAGAGATTGGGCCTTGAATTGCGTCAGAACATAAATGGAGTAGATCCCGGAATTCACGAAGTTGGACAAGACGAAGTCGATGATCCGGTACTTCCCGCCGAAGGGGACTGCTGGCTTTGCCCGGTCCCTCGTTAAGGGATACAGCCGCTCTCCCCGCCCTCCAGCCATGATGATTCCCAGGACTTCCAAAGGTTTCCTCCTTGAGGCGAATAATATCGCGTTGGCCAAGGAGAGTCAATTTCCAGTGGCCTTCGCAAGAATCTCGCCCCCAAGAGTTGACAACGTAGGGCCGAATAGGATAAAGAAGGCAGGCGGCATGGGCCTCGCCCTGCGCGACGTAGGGTGTGCGGACCATGCCAACAAGTGATTCATGGCAACCATGATGCCCTTAAGGGTCTGGAGGCGCCGGCAGGCGTTCTGTAGGATGCACTATCCACTCAGGAAACAAGGGGGGATCTTGGATAAATGACGGCGGATACGACCCTACTGCAAACCATTGCCTACTTCTCCATGGAGGTGGCGCTCGAAAGCCGGATTCCGACCTACAGCGGCGGGCTCGGCGTGCTGGCGGGCGATTTGCTGCGAAGCGCGGCTGACTTGGAGCTGCCGATGGTGGGCGTGACTCTGCTCCACCGCAAGGGCTACTTCTTCCAGCGGCTCGACGAAGAGGGCCACCAGCGGGAAGAGCCCGAGGCGTCGCCAATCGATGAATTCTTGGAGCCTGTGAACGCGATGTGCCAGGTGGAGGTGGAGGGACGCCGGGTGAATGTGCGCGCATGGCGCTACCTGATAAGAAGCGCCTCAGGCCACGTTGTCCCTATGCTGTTGCTGGACACGGACGTGGAGGGCAATGATCCCTTCGACCGGAGCCTGACCGATCATCTCTACGGTGGGGACGCTCGGTACCGCCTCTGCCAAGAGGTGGTCCTCGGGTTGGGAGGCGTGCGCATGCTGCGGGCGCTGGGATATATGAATGTGGCGAGATTCCACATGAACGAAGGCCATTCCGCGTTGCTTGCCCTGGAGCTGTTTGCTGAGGAGCTTAAGGCCACGCCCGACCGCCGCGAAGAGGCGATTGACCGCGTGAAGCGCAAGTGCGTGTTTACCACACATACATCGCTTCCGGCGGGCCATGATGAGTTTCCTGCGGACTTGGCCCAGAATGTCTTGAGCGCAACCCGGTGGGAGGCCCTGCAGAGCCTGGGGTGCTGCAACTCGGTGCTCAACATGACGTTCGTGGGGCTCCATCTGAGCCACTACGTCAACGGCGTGAGTAAAGGGCACGGCGAGGTCACGCGTTCCATGTTCCCAGATTTCCCCATTAGCTCCATCACCAATGGTGTCCACTCCGTTACCTGGACCGCACCACCGTTTCGCGCCCTGTACGACCGGTATATGCCGGACTGGCAACAGAATAGCTTCTCCCTTCGGCGCGCCATGGGCATTCCTCTCGATCTGATTCGACAGGCCCACCACGAGGCCAAGCTTCGTCTGATCCAGGAAGTCAACCGGCGGATCAACGCGGGTTTCGAACAGGACGCGTTCACCTTGGGCTTCGCCCGGCGGGCCACCGCCTACAAGCGCCCCCACCTTTTATTTCATGATCTGGACCGGCTGCGCCGGATCGCGGAGAAGTATGGACCAATCCAGATCGTCTATGCGGGCAAGGCGCATCCGGGGGACGAAGAGGGCAAGGCGCTGATTCATAGAATATTCCTTTGGGGAATTTGCATGAAAGTTGCTTTTGAAATAACCCCCAAGAAGATCTTCTCTTCCTTGGGGTGGTGTGCCGTTGGACTCATACTCTGTGGCGCACTTTGTTTTTTTCTATTTCTCCTGACT
>JBGQIR010000092.1:0-7184 GCA_041498535.1 Methylomirabilis sp. (SeqCode) | reverse complement strand
CGGCTCGGACGCTGCTCACGCAGCGGCTCGAGGATCCTGACATGTATGAGCGGCTCTATGCGGCCGAGGCCCTGGCTAAGATCGGGGACCAATCGGCCGTCTCTTACCTTCGGGCTGCCCTCAATCAGCAGAACCGGTTCCTGGGACTTTTCGCCGGTGAGCTGCTCTCCAACCTGGGCGACCGCTCCGCAATCCCACTCCTCAGGGAAGCGTTAGAAAGCGACGAGGATATCCGAATGCGGCTGTACGCGGCATGGACGCTGGGGCGCTTGGGGGATCGTTCGGGGCTACCGTCGGCAAAAGACGTCCTGAAAAATCCCGACGCGCACCTTCGGGCCAACGCCGCATGGACCCTTGGAGAGATCGGAGGGGAAGAGGCTACGGCGCTGCTCAAGGCCGCCCTCCGCGACGAGGCTCCCACCGTGAAAATGCATGCGATCTGGGCTCTCGACCGCATCGTCCGATCACCAGCCAAGACGCGCACAGCATCAGACCCCAGCAAGCGCCTGTCCTGAGCCTAGTTGAAGGGCTCGTGAGGGATCACCCGCCTTGAGGATTGCCAACCAATACCTGAGGGGCTTCGATGCTACAACGCTACCTGCAACAGATATTTGAAGTGGCGCAACAGGGAGATGCCCGAGAGGAGAGTTACTATTCGAGCCTCGAAGGTCTTCTTAGGGAATACGCCACCTCTAGCGCGAAGAAATCAGTCCACATCACCGTCTTGCCTAAGAAGACTGAGGCTGGGAACCCTGACTTCCGAATCTGGGACGGCAAGCAGCACATCATCGGCTATATCGAGGCCAAGAAGCCAACAGAGGAAAACCTTCACCACATCGAGAATTCCGAGCAGCTCAAGCGCTACCGTCACACCTTTCCGAATCTCATCCTGACTAACTTCTTCGAGTTCCGTGTGCCTGTACCACTATTGCCGTGCGGTTACTGCCCTCGCCAGAACGATTGAAATTCAAAAAGACATTGACATCTTGTATCCTGAACTCGAAGAGGATACCCTAGCGATTGAAAAACCCTGAGGCGGAAAGGGCTTGTAGGGCGGATGAATGACGACCCGGAAATCCAGACAGATCGTCACCGATGACGCTCATTTTTGACGCCCTGATCTTGTTCATGGTAGAGGAAACCAATTCATATTCGATAAGGGCCAGCCTTAAAGAGGTTCGCTAAGAAGGGAGCGAAGTATGGGCAAGATTAAACTGGAAATCCCACTGGAAGAGTTAGCAAAAGTAATTATGGAGCTACCGACGAAGGATCGGGAGGAACTGTGGTCGCTCCTGGCGACCATGGAAGAAGCGTCAGATCGAGGCGCTCTTGCAGCCCTCCAGGAATCCGAAGAAGACATCAAGAAGGGCAGAGTCCATTCCTTCGAAGAGGTCTTTGGAAAATCCCTCTAGTGGCCCAAAGGATATCGAAGAATCAGGAGCGGAGATTTTCGGATCATCTACAAGATTTCGGATGATGAGATCATCGTTCACTATGTGCGGCATCGCCGAGAAGCATATCGAACGTAGCGGGAGACACAGCGCAGCCTCCTTTTCAGATTGCCTTCCCCGAGCCGGGTATGGTATAGTTCCGCGCTACTATTGGTGGCGACTGCATCGCGCGGCCTGAGTATGGAGGGTGGATGGGGGAGGCGATCGGGCTCTTTGTTTCGACAGTTCTCCTGAGACCCTACGTCTTTCTGTTCCTCGTCCTTTACCTGTGGGCCGCGTCCGCCGCGATCGGCTGGCGACGGATGTCCTTGTTCACGGCCATAGCCTGGGCGGTGGCGTTCGCCGCCGAGTATTCCTCCACCCGGAACGGCATTCCATTCGGGTTCTACAGCTATATCCCGGCCACAAGGGGGCGCGAGGTCTGGATCAGCAACGTGCCGTTCATGGATTCCCTCTCGTTTACGTTCCTGGCTTACGTGAGCTTCGCGCTGGCGCAGTGGTTGGTACTCCCGATTGGCGCAGGCCAGCGCGAGGTGGTTGCCGTCCGGCGCTCCCCGCCGGTCCTGTGCCTTGCGGCGTTTCTGTTCATGTTGATCGATGTCGTGATCGATCCGGTCGCGCTGAGAGGCGATCGCTGGTTCTTGGGAAAGATCTACGATTATCCGGCCCCGGGGATCTACTTTGGCGTGCCTCTCACGAACTTCCTTGGGTGGGGGCTCGTAGGGTTGGTGATTGTCGCCCTGTTCCAACATTTTGATCGTCTTCTGCCCGAAGATGCCCCATCGGGATCGCCCGTCCGGCCTATCTTCCTCGGCGCCATGCTCTACTACCTGATTCTAGTGTTTAATCTCTTTATGACTTTTGCCATCGGCGAGCATCTCCTCGGGATGCTGGGGCTCTTGCTGTATTTTCCGATTACCTCGTTATTTGTCAAACGCTACTGGCGGCTGTCGCCCGTTCAGAGTTTTGTCAGCAGAGGAGCGATGTCATGAGGTTTCCGTTGCACGTCACGACGGATGTGATCAAGCAGCAGATCCGCCAGGGGCTGAAGGGCAACACGCGCTATCCGTTCGTGCTGATGCTCGAGCCGCTGTATACCTGCAACCTGGCCTGCCTGGGCTGCTCCATCGAACGCCATACCGGGAAACTCGAAGACCGGCTGACGCTTGAACAGTGCCTGAAGGCGGTGGATGACTCTGGCGCCCCTGGCGTATCGATCTGCGGCGGAGAGCCCACCATCTATCCCGAACTGAAAGAGCTGATGGAGGGGATCATTGCCCGCAAACGGCATATCTACCTTTGCACGAACGCCCTGCTGCTCGACAGGACGGTCTACGGAAAGATCGCACCGCACGCGCGGATTACGATCAATGTTCACCTGGATGGGATGAAGAAGACGCACGATCATGTCTGCGCGAGGGACGGCGTGTTCGAGAAGGCGCTCGAGATGATCAAGGAGGGCAAGCGCCTCGGCTATCACATGATCACGAACACGACCATCTTCAAAGAGACCGACATCAATGAGGTCGAAGAGCTCTGCCGTGTGTTGCGTGATTACCGCGTGGACGGGATGCTGATTTCGCCGGGCTATCAGTACGAGTCGATTGAGCGCGATATCTTCCTGACCCGCGAGGACATCCACAATAAGTTCAAGAAGGTGTTGGAGTTATCGAAGCGGTACCGGTTGACCTCCACCCCGATGTTCCTGGAGTTCGCCGCCGGCCTGCGCGAGTATCGTTGCTCGCCCTGGAGCACCGTGACCTACTCCCCCCTGGGTTGGAAGGGGCCCTGCTATCTGATCGGGGAGAAATACTTTCAGACCTGGGAGGAGTTCTGGAACGGGGTGGACTGGGCCTACTGGGAGTCCAGGCAAGACCGGCGGTGCCAGAACTGCAAGATGCACTCCGGGTTCGAGGCGTCCGCTGTCCGCGAACTGCGGAACAGTCCGAAAGATATGGTCAGGATGGCCCTGTGGAACTTGCTCGGGTAAATGCACGTGCCAGCACCATCCGCCGAAGATCGGCTGCAAGATTTTCCCTCGACCATCGCAGAGACTGACGCCGCCACGCTCGATAGGGCGATCGAAGGAGCCCGCTCCCGCCTCCTGGCCATGCAGGACCCTGCAGGCTACTGGGTGGCGGAGCTGGAGACCGACTCGACCCTGACCTCCGAGTACCTGATGCTCCGCCACTTTCTCGGCAAAGTGGACGAGACCAAGCAGCGGAAGGCGGTCGCGTACCTGCGCGAGACCCAGCTTGCCGAGGGTGGCTGGAATATCTACTATGGCGGCCCCAACCATCTGAGCACCACGGTCAAGGCCTACTTCGCGCTGAAGCTCAACGGCCACTCCCCAGACGAGCCGTTCATGCGCCGCGCCCGCGAGGTGATCCTGCATCAGGGCGGCCTCCTCCGCGCTAACGTCTTCACCAAATTTACCCTTGCGATCTTCGGCCAGCTCGATTGGCGCGGCGTCCCGGCCATGCCGGTCGAGCTGTTCCTCCTACCCAGGTGGTCGTTCTTCAACATGCATGAGATCTCCTACTGGTCCAGGACCGTCCTTGCCCCCTTGATGATCATCTTCGCTTACAAGCCCGTGGTACCCGTCCCGGCCGGAGCGGATCTCGCGGAGCTTCGTGGCGATCTCACGGCGAAGCACGATTACTGCTTTCCCAGAGATCCCCGGCTGCTTTCGTGGCGGAACCTTTTCCTCATGGCCGACCGGCTGCTGCACTGGTACGAGTGGCACCCGCTCGCGCGCATCCGCCAGCGGGCGATGGAGCGAGCCACAACCTGGATAGTGGCCAGGATGCAGGGAGAGGGCGGCTTGGGCGCCATTTACCCTGCGATGGCAAACGCGGTCATCGCGCTCCGCTGCCTCGGCTACGAGACCGAGCACCCGCTGGTGGCCAGGGCCTTCAAGCAGATCGAAGCCCTTGAAGTAGAAGACGACCGGACCCTTCACGTGACGCCCTGTTTCTCCCCTGTTTGGGATACCTGTCTAGCGGTCAATGCGCTGCGGGCATCCGGATTGCCTGCGGATCACCCTGCGTTGGTCGGCACGTGCAGATGGCTCCTTACCAAACAAACCTGGAAAGAGGGGGACTGGAAGGTGAAGGTGCCGGCGGCCGAGCCGGGCGGCTGGTACTTCCAGTTCGAGAACGAGTTCTACCCCGACATCGACGATAGCGCCGTGGTGATGACCACCCTCAGCAAGACCGTCATGCCTGATGAATCTACCAAGGAGGCAGCGCTTAAGCAGGCACTCAAATGGGTCTTGCCGATGCAGTCGAGCGATGGCGGCTGGGCGTCGTACGACAAGGATAACAACAAGCTCTTCCTGAATGAGATTCCGTTCGCCGACCACAAGGCCTTGCTCGACCCGTCTACGGCCGATCTGACTGGACGGATGCTCGAGATGCTGGGCCACCTGGGCCGCACCCTTGCCGAGCCCGCGGCGCAGCGCGCCATCGCATTCCTCCGGGCCCAGCAAAAGCCAGAGGGGTGCTGGTTCGGCCGTTGGGGCGTCAATTACATCTATGGGACCTGGTCGGTCCTGGCCGGGCTCCGGGCGATCGGAGAACGGATGGACCAACCGTACATCCGGCGAGCGACCGACTGGCTGATCGGCCGGCAGAACGGGGACGGCGGCTGGGGCGAATCATGCCATTCCTACGACGACCCGCGTGCGGCCGGCCGAGGCACGAGCACCGCCTCCCAGACCGGGTGGGCGCTTATGGGGTTGTTGCACGCCGGCCTCGTACGGCATCCTTCGGTCCAGAGGGGAATTGATTATCTGCTCCGGACCCAACGTCCCGATGGCAGTTGGGAGGAACGGGAATTCACCGGCACCGGGTTCCCCCGCGTCCTCTTTCTTCGGTATCACCTCTACCGCCTCTACTTTCCCCTCTGGGCCCTCTCCCTCTATCGCACCCGTCTCCGGGAACCTGCCTCCTCTGATGAATACCGCGCGGCCCGCGCGGATCAATAGGGTGCGCGGCGGGCCACTCGCCATTTTCGTGGCCACGAAGGCCGAACTCAGGCCGCTGAGCCGCGCGCTGCGCCCGACCTCTCGATCGCCTCACGAGTCGGACTCGACGAGCAGGGTTTGGCTGAACGGTCGCGAACTCCTGCTGGTAAGGACCGGAATGGGACCGAAAAATGCCGAAGCCGCCGCCCGCAGCCTCTTCGAAGAGGGATCGTTTGCCGCCGCCCTTGCCCTCGGCGTCGCGGCGGGACTAACTCCACACTTGTGGACAGGGGACCTGATTGTCGGGGATCGCGTGATTTCTCACCGACGGAATGGGACATCGCGACAGAGTTTTCCGTGCGATTCCAGCTTGCTCGAATCGGCCCTGACCATCATCCGCCGATCCGGTGATCGGCACCATCTCGGCTCACTCCTTACTGTTGAACGGATTGTCGTGTCGGCGGAGGAGAAACGTGGTCTGGCTGCGGAATCAGGAGCACTCGCCGTGGATATGGAAAGCGCGGCTATCGCGTCTACAGCCGCGGCTCGGGCGGTCCCTTTCCTGGCCATCCGGGGCATTCTCGACCCGGTCGAAGAGGATCTCAAGCTCGCCTTCGACCAATTCCTGGACGAGCGCGGGGAACCAAGACCTCTGCCCCTTATCCGATACCTTGTCGCCCACCCATCGGCTCTCTTCCGCTTGGCCGTCTTGGGGCTCCGAACGAGGGTGGTCTGTGCTCGCCTCGGCCACCTGCTGCGGGAGCTGTCTACCCTTCCGATCTGAGGCCGCCAGGGTCGGCTCAGCTTGACGGTTTGCCCGCCTATCCAGTATGATCACACTGTATCTCACGCCACTACCCGCTCTGATACCTCTTCGAAGACCCTGTGCGCCGAGAGGGGGGTATATCTTTCCGAATGCCTGGCGTCTTGAGGGTGTCGCAGCCCTCGCTCTGCTAGTTTTCACGGCCTGCGCTTCCAGTCACGTCGTGGACGGCTTTTTTGTTGACGAGGCCAGGGGCTTCAAGATCCTGATGATGGGTGACGGCTGGCGGCAGTTCGAGGCGCAAGGCGTTGACCTCGCGTTCCGGGCGGAGCCAGGCGGCCAGGTGGCGGCACTCTTTGTCAGTTGCGAAGGACGGGAGGCGATCCCGCTCCGGGTCCTGGCCAGGCGCCTGTTCTTCGGGATCAGCGCAAAGCAGGTTATGGCGCAGGAGCCAGTTTCGCTGAACGGCACGGAGGCGATCCATACCGTACTGGAGGGACGTCTCAAGGATGCCGATGTGATGGTCAGCAGCTATGTCGCCAAGGATAATGACTGCGTCTATGACCTGGTCTATGTGGCCCCTCCCACGCTCTTTCAGGAACGACTGCCAGAATTTGAGCGGTTTGTGAGGGGTTGGGTTTTCCATTCAGAGCGGAAGCAGTAAGGACAGGCGATGCGGAATCTGGCGTTAGCCATTGGAGGTCAATCCCTACGAATGCTGGAGCTGCTTGGCGGCCTCTCCCAGCTCACGTATCAGACCTTCTCCTGCGCCGTGAGACCTCCGTTCAACCTGCGCGCGTTGCTCCAGCAGGTGGATCATATCGGCGTGAAGTCGATTTCGATCGCCAGCGTGGGCGCTACCTTCACCGGCCTCGTCCTGGCCCTGCAGACCGCGTACGGCCTCGGCCGGTTCGGCGCGAAGGCGTATGTGGGTCTTGTCGTCTCGCTCTCAATGGTCCGAGAGCTGGGACCCGTCCTTACGGCCCTCCTGGTGGGAGGAAGG